>NZ_JBFRTU010000367.1:0-306 GCF_041474275.1 Vibrio sp. 10N.222.52.B7
GAGGGTGTGCCAGCGACCATTAATACGAGCAGAATGCTAGATGTAGAATACTGCCTAAGAGCCATATCATTTATGGCGTTGGGTTATGAGTCATATGACTATGTGAAAAATGATGATTTTTTATGTCATGCTATGAGGGCTCTAAATAAACATGCATATTTTGTTAACGGGAATATATCTGAAATTGATTCGATATATATCGATATTGACTATCGATTTCGTTCAGCCCTTAATACTATTTCTAGTATTTTTGGTGAAGATGCATATAAAAAAGAAGTCGGTGGAAAGGTCAATAAAGTTCTGTTT
>NZ_JBFRTU010000368.1:0-304 GCF_041474275.1 Vibrio sp. 10N.222.52.B7
ACCATACCAACCCAATCATTGTTGGTTTGGTGATTTCCGCACTCTCAGCAGCAGCGATGTCGACACTGGATTCTACTTATAACTCAATGGCGACAGTCGCAACGTTCGATTTCTATAAGCGCTTTTTCCGTAAGAAAGCTTCCGATGCACATTATGAATCGGTGGCAAGAAAGATGAGCTTGGTTGCTGCAGCGTCGGTTGTTGTTCCTGCATTACTGGCGGTTTCTAATGAATCAGTGCTTAAAACTATTGCGAGCCTGACGTCCATTTTTGTTGGTATTCGTCTTGGCTCTTTCATCCTGGG
>NZ_JBFRTU010000369.1:0-288 GCF_041474275.1 Vibrio sp. 10N.222.52.B7
CTACAAAAGAGGCAGTACCTCTACGTAATTAAGCGAGCAAGGTTACCTAAATCAGCCTATCGCCCTGTGTTGATGAGGAGAAGTTTAAGTAAGCAGGAAATGGAAATCATAATACAACCGTAAAATACCTATAAAACCTCAATAAAAACATTAATAAACAACTACTTAGCAATAACTATTTATAATTACTTTATGTCACATGAGCATTATTTTATGAGTTCTGAATAACAGGAGAGGTAAAGTTATCAAGTTCGAGTGAGTATCAAGAAATGAGCTAAGATAATTTAT
>NZ_JBFRTU010000370.1:0-266 GCF_041474275.1 Vibrio sp. 10N.222.52.B7
AATAATTGACACTGAAATAGAATCAGGTAATTGGGAAAATACAGATCCAATTGAGCTTATTTTAATTATTGGCTTGGAAAAAACTTTCCCTTGCGAATAAAACTGCATAACAAGCAATTTAACAGGACTAAAAACAGTGGTCACTCGTTCGTGCCTCACTCATTTTAGACCACTATTTTTAGCCCGTTAATATGGGCGTTAGAAAAATGGAGAGAATTGAGCTATGTGGATACCTGTCATTTGTTTAGTTGTACTGTCAGGTCTAG
>NZ_JBFRTU010000371.1:0-438 GCF_041474275.1 Vibrio sp. 10N.222.52.B7
GATTTTATTGCCAAGCGTAAGGATGGCTTAACTTTCCAGCTATTCAGCTACCTGACGGTGATTCTGGTAAGCATATTAATTCTTCAAGGTGTAGCGGAACGAGCGTTGATGAAGGCTTTGTTGAAGGTGCCTGAATCCGTTAAAGCTGAAATGCTCGACCTTGCCTATCAAGCCAACGTATTGATCGAAGAGGGGGACATGGATGAGTTAGCCGATTGGGGAAATGCTCAAGGCTACTATCTGTTTGTTATTGATGAAAACAATCGACCCATTACCCATCGACACATGCATCCGCACTTTGAATTCAAACTCAAGTACCTGCGCACCTTAGATCATCAGCTGAGCGATCGTGTCAGTAAGCCTATCTTCGGTTTACCGCTGAATAATGGCAACACGTTAGTGATTCAACTACCGCATCAGTTTCATCCGGCTAAATCC
>NZ_JBFRTU010000372.1:0-350 GCF_041474275.1 Vibrio sp. 10N.222.52.B7
CGCTTAAGCCGTTCCAATCTATCTCTAAAGTATTCGATGAAATAGAGACTGTATTGCTGGTAGTGGTGTTAGAGCTAACGCTGCTATTACTGGTGAGCATTATTTGGCTCGCTTGTGCATTGGATGAAAACAGACAAGCTGTTGTTAAAGCTACAATGGCACAAGTAGAAAGACTGAGAGGGTGACGTACGCTGAGCATATCTAGATTCCGTAAAGGGTAAGTACGGTCATTACACCCAAGTAGCGTTAGTGCTTTGTCACCTATATGTCTCTATTTTCTGCATTACCTAGTTCTAATATTCTTCTGAAAGCATTCCATTAGAAAGGCACCGCGACACGCTGCACATATT
>NZ_JBFRTU010000373.1:0-368 GCF_041474275.1 Vibrio sp. 10N.222.52.B7
ACACACTACTCTAACGTTAACTTAGATTCGGCAACAATTAAGGGTGTTGAATTCTCTAACACGTTACTATGGGATGTTTTGGTAGGTGCACCTAAGGGGATTTCAACTCACTTCGTTGCTTCATATACAGAAGGTGAAGACGGAAACGGTAATGCACTGAATAGTGTTAACCCTTGGAATGCTGTATTAGGTCTTAACTATGATGCTCCAAACCAAAACTGGGGTACTAGCCTTAAGTTAAACTACACGGCTAACAAGTCTGGTTCAGACATCAATTTCGATGACGAAAGCGGCGGCAACGCTGGTCAAGCTGAGCTTCCAAGCGCTACGGTTGTTGACCTGACAGCTTACTACAAGCCAATGAAGGA
>NZ_JBFRTU010000374.1:0-254 GCF_041474275.1 Vibrio sp. 10N.222.52.B7
GAGTTGCATGATAATCCTTTATTGTATTCGTCAGATGAACTGAGGAAGCTAGCTTAGATCTAGGTCAAGTGTTCAGGCTTAGAGTGAGTTACAGTCATTAAGGTACACACCGCAGACAGCATCAAAGCAGCAGTACTAATGGTGAATAACACGTCGTATGAAGCCATATGATTTAAGCAGTACGCCATCAAAAGCCCAACCACACCTTGTGATACAGCAAAAGAGAGTGTCATTCCTGCCCACGCTTTAGTACT
>NZ_JBFRTU010000375.1:0-360 GCF_041474275.1 Vibrio sp. 10N.222.52.B7
ACCACGAAATCAACCAACCGCTTGCAGCGTTGCGAACCTACAGTGAGAACAGCTTAAAACTGCTTGAAATGGAACGAACCGATTTGGTGAAAAGCAATCTTGAGAAAATGATTGGCCTCAACAACACCATTACCGACATCATCGCGCGACTCAAAGTCTTTACTCGCAAGGTCACTAAACAAGAGCATCATATGGCGAACCTGCACCAAGCGGTCAACAACGCCACCAGTATTCTCAGTGCGCTGATGATCAAGCAAGGAATTACGCTAAGGCTAAGCACGGTGCCAGATGACATCAATATTGCGATTCATCCAACCGAACTCGAGCAAGTACTGGTGAATCTGATTCACAACGCGACTC
>NZ_JBFRTU010000375.1:1110-1325 GCF_041474275.1 Vibrio sp. 10N.222.52.B7
CTGATTCACAACGCGACTCAAGCGCTGCAACATCAAGTTCTTGAACAGAAAATCTTGCAGGAGCAACAAAACCTGGAAAGCGTTGACCAACAGGCTAGCCCACAGATAGGCATCGAATGGCAACTGCATCATGACTCTTGTCAGCTGATCATTTGGGATAACGGAATTGGCATGCCGAACGATAAGCTAGAACAGCTGTTCGACCCGTTTTTTAC
>NZ_JBFRTU010000376.1:0-231 GCF_041474275.1 Vibrio sp. 10N.222.52.B7
GGTTGATTGATTTTGAAGACTGTCGAATGTTTTTAAAGTCTGAGCATTACAGCGAATCAATTTGGTTTGAGTCGTTAAACGCTGAAGAAAGCCGAGAAGAGTTCGATTATCTCGCGACGCTTTTCAAGCGCGGCTTCTAACTTCAAGCATGGTTTCTAACGTTTAGCATAGCTTCTAAAAACATAGCTTTAAAAAACAGAGATTCTAGCGTCATTCACCAATAAAAGTGAG
>NZ_JBFRTU010000377.1:0-273 GCF_041474275.1 Vibrio sp. 10N.222.52.B7
TTCTTGGGTTTGGTAACTATACCGCTCAGGTTGATATTCAGCTTGATTTTAGTGCTGTGGAGCAAACGAGAAAACGTTTTGATCCGAATACGCCAGCGACTCGAAGTGAATACACGTTAGAAGATTATAACAACGGCAACACTGTGGCTGGTATTCCTGGTGCTTTGAGTAACCAGCCCCCAGCAGATGCTTCAATTCCTCAAGATGTCGCTCAGATGAAAGACGGTGCGATGACGGGGCAAGGCTCGGTTCACAAAGAAGCGACCCGAAACT
>NZ_JBFRTU010000378.1:0-366 GCF_041474275.1 Vibrio sp. 10N.222.52.B7
ACATACAACTCTTGTAAGCTCCCTCATTTCATGAAGGCTATCTCTTCCTGAATTGATTGAATTAACAATCATAGGGAATGCAGCTTTGTTAATGATTAAGGTTACTGCGTTAATAAATGCGGAGCTGAATTTATTTGCTTGATAATAATAACCTAAATCTTTAATTCCAAATGATTTACCAAAAATTATAGTAAGAATATTTTCATATGTAGTTCTTACAAGTGAAGATAACATTAAAAGAGCACCGAAAGAATACATATCTTTTAATGCTTGAAAAGAGAACCTAATCTTAGGAAAGTATCGTGAAGAGCATAAGTAAAACACCAACAGAGATAATCCTTCAGCCAAAGTCATATAGACTAAGCT
>NZ_JBFRTU010000379.1:0-309 GCF_041474275.1 Vibrio sp. 10N.222.52.B7
GACCTTGCGACAGGTTTATCATCACAACACCAGCCGCAACGAATAACATGCCGATCCACACCATGGTATCGAGGTGCTGGCGGTAAACGAACGTAGAAATCAGACTCACTGTCACGATAGCTAAACCTGCCCACAAAGAGTGAACCACACCAACTGGCATCCCTTTCATAGCTTGGCTCAAAAATAGAAATGCCGCCAAGTGTCCTGAAATTACCAATAAAGCAGGGATAGGTTTAGACAAGCTGAAACCGTCGGTTGCTTTAAGTGCTACGTGAGAAAGTGCTTCTGCCATCACGCCCATCATTAAGA
>NZ_JBFRTU010000380.1:0-323 GCF_041474275.1 Vibrio sp. 10N.222.52.B7
ACATGACTTATTATACCGAATCGAGGCAACAATTATGAAAATGACTAAGAAACTTGTACTAGTAGCAGCGGCACTTCCACTTATGTTAGGTACAGCGAGTGCGTTTGCATACGGCGGTGGTGATAAAGGTGATCACAAAGGTATGCACGGTAAGTGTGGTGGCTTCGATAAGAAAGTGATGCGCCAACTAGACCTGACGGATGCTCAAAAAACAGAACTAAAAGAGATGCGCGAAGCGAACCGCGCTGAGATGAAAGCAAAACACTCAGGCAACAAAGCAGATAAAATGGCGCAAATGAAAGCGCATCACGAGAAAGTTCAAG
>NZ_JBFRTU010000381.1:0-543 GCF_041474275.1 Vibrio sp. 10N.222.52.B7
CAGCGCCTTGATTGCGGTGCCGATGTTCATCTTAGCTGCGGATATTATGACGCGTGGTCACACGGCGTATAACTTACTTGGTTTAATCCAAGCTTTTGTCGGACATCTGCGTGGCGGGTTGCCGATTACTACGTGTATCAGCTGTACTTTATTCGGTTCTGTTTCCGGTTCGACTCAGGCGACCGTGGTGTCGGTTGGCCAAATCATGCGTCCGAAGTTGCTGCAAGCAGGGTACAAAGACAGCTTTGTGATGGCGCTGATCATCAATGCCAGTGACATCGCGTTTCTTATTCCGCCAAGTATTGGTTTGATTCTTTACGGCACCTTAGCCAACGCCAGTGTGGGAGAATTGTTCATTGCTGGTATTGGCCCAGGTTTAGTGCTCGCGAGCCTGTTCTCGTTATACAGCTATGCCTACAGCGTCAAACACAGCGATACCATCACTTTGGTTGAAAAAGCCAACACCGCAGAACGCATTGAAGCGATCAAGAAAGCGATTCTTCCTCTCGGTTTCCCTGCTTTAATTATCGGTGGTATCTACTC
>NZ_JBFRTU010000382.1:0-454 GCF_041474275.1 Vibrio sp. 10N.222.52.B7
TTGTTGACGATATACATAAAGGCTATTTCTATATGTTTCAGTTTAAGAAAAGTGGCTAACTTGATTTGGACAAAAAAAAGCTCCCACTCTTATCTGAATCAGATAAAAGCTAGGGAGCTCATCTATTAATTTTGCTTGTCGATTATTTTACCGAAGTTACTCGACTTACTTTCTCGCCACTTTCAGAGATAGAGCGGATGTACGTTTCACCAGAAACCGAAGGACGTTGCTGCTCATTATAAGTCAGCCAGTTTTCACCATCAGCTGAGTATTGAAGCTCTACGCCTGGGAATTGAACGTTCATCGCTAGCTTACCATCAACAACCTGAGCACCTGGAACTGGTAGTCGGTAATCAATACCCGCTTTCTCGAGCTTAGCCAGCTCACGTTGACCAACAATATTCGCGAAGCGATTAAAGTCGCTGTTTAGAGCCTGCTTATTCACTAAGTCAGT
>NZ_JBFRTU010000383.1:0-206 GCF_041474275.1 Vibrio sp. 10N.222.52.B7
TTCGTCGTATCTACGATGCTGAGAATCAATCGCTGCTTTACTTATCTTACACAACCAAAGAAACAGAAGGCAGCTTCAAACATAGCCTTTCAACCGTTCCGCTATGGGGTACAAAGGCTTACGTAGATCCAGCAACACTCGTTCCAGCCGAATAGTCTCACACGAATGGTCTGAAGCAAAAGTAAGCTGAATCACCTGTACAGACA
>NZ_JBFRTU010000384.1:0-246 GCF_041474275.1 Vibrio sp. 10N.222.52.B7
CCATTAAAACAACTGCGACTGAACATCGATTCTTACATCAATGGCAACGCATACTCAGCCAGCAACTAAAGCGTAGTTTCGATGCTCAAAAGTCTGGGTTAATCGCAGGGCAAAGCATCGCACTTATCCAAAAGCTTACCGCCGCATTATTGCTATGGTGGGGAGTCAGCGCTGTACTAAATGGTGAGCTAACGCCCGGTGAATTGGTCGCATTCAATATGTTAGCTGGTCATGTTACCCAACCGG
>NZ_JBFRTU010000385.1:0-265 GCF_041474275.1 Vibrio sp. 10N.222.52.B7
TTAACACAGTCATTGGTTGAACCTACTAGGTTTGACGATTGAAGTACCGACACCCAATCAGTACCTAATAACTTTTGATTCAATTGCAGGGCAGTTTCACCATACAACCCAAGTAACTGAGCAAGATCCGCCGTTTGTTCAGGGCCTACCGTATACTGCTGTATAAGCTGAGTACAAATATGACCCTTGCCCAACTCATGGCTCACCACCCCAGCGAGAAAACCGATCTCTTGAGAGTGACTCGTCGCTTGCTGCGCAATAAAAC
>NZ_JBFRTU010000386.1:0-284 GCF_041474275.1 Vibrio sp. 10N.222.52.B7
CGCAAACACTGGTGCGGCGCTCGATGCAGATAAGGTTTCCGCGACCTCTTGATAGGTATGATATACACCTTGATCTAACTCAGTATTGTAGTGGCTCAGTAAGACTGCATCGTCAGCAGATACCCCTTTTAAGAACTCACTTGTTTGCTTGAGCGACAAATCGCGTATTTCGACCAAATTAATCGATGGAAAGTCTGCCATAATACGGCTTATATCTTTACGGATTAGCTCAGAAGTGACACTGTAATCATTGATGAAATAGAGGTTCTTTAGATTAGGTCTTA
>NZ_JBFRTU010000387.1:0-306 GCF_041474275.1 Vibrio sp. 10N.222.52.B7
ATTTCCTGATGAATAGAGCTGTAATTGACGCTTGAGCTTCTCAATCAAATTAACAATAAATTGATGTGTATCTTCAGTGGTGGCGAACACACTCTCGATATCACTTGTCGCACCATGGCTGCGAAGATCTTTGGTACCAAAAGCGATATCTTTATAAAACGGTGCCAAACCTTGTGGAATAATGCCTAACGACGTTTGGTCGATTCCCACATCCACCAGCAGCCAGTTTTTCTTTTCGGGGTACAGGCGCGATGCCATTTGCCAGATGTTAAGCAACCCATGCGCCTGCGTGTCTACCACCACAGG
>NZ_JBFRTU010000388.1:0-377 GCF_041474275.1 Vibrio sp. 10N.222.52.B7
AGAAAGTATCGATATTTTATTGATGTATGCAGCAAACGGTGGCCGTTCAATACGCCTAGATGCCATTGGCTTTATTTGGAAAGTGTTAAATACCACGTGTATTCATTTGCCGGAAGCGCATCAGATTATCCAGCTATGGCGAATCATCTTTGATGAGACGGTTCCCGGCGCGTTATTGATCACTGAAACGAATGTGCCACACAAAGAAAATATTTCTTACTTTGGGCAAGGCAATGAAGCGCACATGGTGTACCAATTTCCGCTTCCTCCTTTGACTCTGCATGCTTTCATGAGTCAAAACAGCTCTGTATTGACCGAATGGGCGAAAGGCCTAACCGAAGAAGCCATGGCCTCACTGCAGCAAGGGAATAAGACAA
>NZ_JBFRTU010000389.1:0-316 GCF_041474275.1 Vibrio sp. 10N.222.52.B7
CTTCTTGCTCATGACTTTGCAAATAAGCCAAAGATTCCGAATACGACAATAAGGCATTGACCAAATAATTGTCTCTTCCTTGCTGTTGAATCGTATCCAACTGAAGTGCGATCTCTGCAAATGGCTGTCCACCTTTACCTTGGTAGAAAAGCGATATTCCCTCTGAAATAACCTTCCAATCATCGTAGTTATCAATAGAGGTCACTCGATGACTGACTACACCGTATTCTGAACTCATTGGGGCAATAATGGCTTTAATCTCAAGAATTACATCCCCAATGGCATCAAAGAAGTTATCTTGGCTAAAGCTCTTTTC
>NZ_JBFRTU010000390.1:0-245 GCF_041474275.1 Vibrio sp. 10N.222.52.B7
AAAGCCCCCATTAAAAAAGCGATAGCCGAGGCTATCGCTTTTCTGTTTCTGGTGCTTAGTCATTTATTTCTAGCGTGAATTGAAACGTATGGCTTGCCAATTCATGATTTACAAAAAGGCATGGTTTACAAAAATGTATGGCTTACAAATGCATGACTAACAAGTGCATCACGCCAACGCCTCACAACCAATCAGCATTCACTAACGTTAAAACGCGTACAATCTTTTATCAGTTGATAACTCGA
>NZ_JBFRTU010000391.1:0-235 GCF_041474275.1 Vibrio sp. 10N.222.52.B7
CCATTAACGTCCATTTATATTAGCCATTAATTATTAGGTGTAAGTCAGTGGTTATTTAAGACCCAGTGTTGAGTGAATATAAATATTCCTTTTCACTTATCACTTATCACAAACAATAAAAAGGCTCCCTACTAGGAGCCCTTCTCTTTATATCAATCAGTATTTACAAACTATTCGACTACTTTTTATTGACGGCTTTTACAAATACTTCTTGCGCGCCTTCAATACCTAGTGC
>NZ_JBFRTU010000392.1:0-239 GCF_041474275.1 Vibrio sp. 10N.222.52.B7
AATGAATGAATCACAACCTCACAGTGCGGACCAATAAAGTCGGCAATGGTTTCGGCTAAGCGAAAGTTCAGTGCGAGATGCTCTCTGTCATTGTCGGTGAATTCTACGTTAAACGATTTATATGCTGATGCGTTCATTTTAGACCACTGTTGTTAACTTTAATTGCCTTTCATTATCTTTGGTTACTCGATGTATTTCAAGTTGCCAATTAACTTTATGTAACTATAAGACTATATATC
>NZ_JBFRTU010000393.1:0-321 GCF_041474275.1 Vibrio sp. 10N.222.52.B7
AACACTCTGTTGCTCGTTTAGTTGGTGCTCCCCCTGGTTATGTGGGTTATGAGGAAGGTGGGTACTTAACCGAAGCCGTTCGTCGAAAACCTTATTCTGTCATTCTGCTTGATGAGGTAGAGAAAGCGCACCCAGATGTTTTCAATATTCTATTGCAGGTTTTAGATGATGGACGATTAACTGACGGACAAGGTCGCACCGTCGATTTTAGAAATACCGTGGTAATCATGACATCGAACCTAGGTTCAACTCGTATTCAAGAGAACTTTAATACATTGGATTACCAAGGCATTAAAAATGAGGTTATGGAAGTTGTGGGTA
>NZ_JBFRTU010000394.1:0-320 GCF_041474275.1 Vibrio sp. 10N.222.52.B7
AGGTATTATCATGAGCAATGTAAACGAAATCACTCGCGAGTCTTGGATCCTAAATACATTCCCTGAGTGGGGCACATGGTTAAATGAAGAGATTGAACAAACAGTTGTGCAACCGGGTACCTTTTCTATGTGGTGGCTGGGTTGTACAGGTATTTGGCTAAAATCAGAAGAAGGTGCAAACCTATCAATGGACTTCTGGTGTGGTACTGGTAAAAAAACACAAGCCGTTCAAAAAATGAAAAACCAGCACCAAATGATGCGTATGGGCGGTGTGGAAGCACTTCAACCAAACCTACGTACCGCGATCTTCCCATTGGACC
>NZ_JBFRTU010000395.1:0-351 GCF_041474275.1 Vibrio sp. 10N.222.52.B7
ATCAAATATAGAACGGCTAAAAATAAGCTCCAAGCGTTAACGCTGACTCCAAAAATCCGATAACGTTCATCGACATACATGATTAACACTACCGCCCCCAATACACTAAGCGATAATAATTTTCCCATGTACCTCGTTTTAGAAAATCTGATCAGTACATAACCAATCACAAGAAGGAAACAAGAGATCCAGGCTAAAACCTCAGCCGTAGTATCTAAAAAGACAGGTGTTGCTGTATTAGACAAAATAAGGATCGCGTAAGTAGGGCCTATCAACAAATAGGCGATCAAAACACGCAGCAACATCCAAATCATATTTTTTATCATTACGCTCAAATCCACTCACTCGCAT
>NZ_JBFRTU010000396.1:0-394 GCF_041474275.1 Vibrio sp. 10N.222.52.B7
GGGTTAAAATTCGTGGCTTTGAGTCTTCAAATAACTATTACGACGGAATGATGTTGCCAATTCTTCCTGGCTGGAATGTAAAACCTCAAATTGATCCAATTGCGATGGAGCGTTTAGAAATCTTTAAAGGTCCAACGTCTGTTCTTTATGGAAGTATGCCACCAGGAGGCATGGTAAATATCATTGCGAAAGCTCCTAAGTTCGAAGAATCTACGAAAATTGGTTTAGCAACGGGTTTAGATAACCTAGTTGAAGCATCAATTGATACCACGGGCGCTTTGAGTGACAACGTTGCTTATCGTTTGGTCGCTCTTGGTCGTAAAAAAGATACGCAAGTTGACGGTGTAGAGGAAGAGCGCTATGTAATTGCGCCTTCAATTGATTGGTATGTGTC
>NZ_JBFRTU010000397.1:0-714 GCF_041474275.1 Vibrio sp. 10N.222.52.B7
TCTTTATCGCTGTCACCCGCATAGCCAATTCCCGTAAACACCGCGGTTGACCAACGTGGTGTCCACTGTTTGCTTACTTGAACTTCTGCCGCGACCGTGTGTTCACCTTGATAGCGATTGCGGGCGATACCTCTCAGTTCAATGTCTGGGTAATATTGAGGAGAAAGCACTCGTTCGTTGGTCGACAATGATTTGTACTGTCCTCGCAACGCTAAGTTCCACTCCTTGTCTAACTCCCAATAATTCAGCCCTTCCAAATTAAACGTTTGATAGGTGTAATCACTGCCAATGGCATCACCAAACCAAAGGTATTCCGCGACATAGTTGTAGCCTTGCGTCGGATTCAAGAAGCTGTTCTTGCTGTCGTACTCGGCGATTAGACCCAAACCGGAAGAGGTCGGTGACGTGTTGCCAATGTTGTTTAAGATTTCTTGCGCTTTAGGATGATTATTGAGTGAGAGCGTTGGTGCGAAGAACTGTTGAGAAAACCCCAGTAACCATTGGGAGTCGGGTACTCTAAATTGGAGTTTCTGTATCCCGCCCATGCCTTTGAGTCCTAGCTCAACACCTTCGTTTGGATCGAGTGGAGACAAGGCGTTCGGAGAGCTTTGTCTATAAAAGGTCATGTTGATATCGCCATAACCTAATCCACCAAGATAGCGTATTGAGTCCTCATTCCAACTGCGCTTGTGGCCAACAAACGCCATCCAAGTG
>NZ_JBFRTU010000398.1:0-276 GCF_041474275.1 Vibrio sp. 10N.222.52.B7
TTCACACGCTCACTCAGTTGCTAAAGAATAGCGGTTGCCAATACGACATCTACGACCTAGGTCGTCGTATCCAGAAAATCGACAACACCCTATTCTCTGATGTTGAGCAGGGGAAACAGCCATACCCGTTTCCACTTCAGAAACAAGCTCACTTAGCCATTAGCTACTGGAACGAACACAAACAGCCATGGATTTGGTTTCTAAAATTCAAGCTAGACGAAAGAGGCCTACTGCATCAAGGCGATGTGGGTAATTTTCTTAAGTTTGTTATCGAAG
>NZ_JBFRTU010000399.1:0-252 GCF_041474275.1 Vibrio sp. 10N.222.52.B7
TCTCTGGGTCTTGCGCCTTTGGTTTTTACTAGATGTAAATGGTCGCCTCTATCTGCTAAATGAAGCTGGACTTTCATACACTCTTCTCGGCGTAAACCAAACGCGGCTTGCAAGCGAAAACTAGCGTCAAGATACCTGTCATTGAGTGTTGCTAATTTTGAATTTACTAGGAATCTGGCTTTATTCTGGTTGGTGACATACTTGCGGTTTTCGATACCAAGGGAAGCGTTGCTTTTAGGAACGAGCCCTCAA
>NZ_JBFRTU010000400.1:0-467 GCF_041474275.1 Vibrio sp. 10N.222.52.B7
GCCAAATCGGCTCTCTGTTTCTCTTCTTCCAATTGTTCGTTAAGGCGCTTCATTTCTGAAATATCGAATGCCCAAAATAGTGTGGCGACTTCCCCATCAAGCTCAAGCAAGTAGTAACTAACAAGAGCCACAAAACTACTTCCATCAAACTTCCTAAGCACTAATTCTCGGTTTACGACTTTACCTTTGAGGTTGAGCTCTTTGTATAGCGAATCACGATCAGACAGAGAGTTATAAATAGTTTCAACATTTATAGAGTGTAACTCTGTCCGCTCTACTCCGAACAAACGCTTCGCAGTATCATTCGCATAACGAACCTGTTCCTCGACAACCACACTCGCTGCTATTGGTGAAGTGTTCAAAATGTTATAAAGCTGATGTTGTGCTTTGCGAAGCGCTTCTGTCGCGTCATTGGCAATCGCTATTTGCTTGGTGAGTTTTCTATTCCAAAATACGATGATTAAGAC
>NZ_JBFRTU010000401.1:0-412 GCF_041474275.1 Vibrio sp. 10N.222.52.B7
ACTCTCTGGGATTGCGTTTTTACTGCGTTTCAGTGGCTTATTGATTCGCTTAAGACCGAGAGGCCCTTCCTCTTCCATTATTTGCTGATAGGTATATAAGGTTTGGCGTGAACAACCTAAGATCCGAGCGGCTTTAGAGACACTACCAAGCTCCGCGACCAACTCCAGAGCTTCTATTTTGCGCTGCACCTCTTTACCATACTCATGACATTTACGCGGTTCAACTAACTCAGTGATATCTAACCGTCGATGACCGAAGTAAGCTGAGAAGGTGCCATCGAACTGACATCGGATTTCTACTTTTTGGTTCTCTATGGAGTAACGTACTGGCGAATCGATAACGTACATTTTGCTATCAAAGCTAAACGTGTGGTCACGTCGTATCGTTCGATATTCTTTCTGTACGCAGATG
>NZ_JBFRTU010000402.1:0-430 GCF_041474275.1 Vibrio sp. 10N.222.52.B7
GAGTAGGGTCGATTCTAGCGGCATCCGTTTCCGTTATGATTGTACTGAAGATCATTGGTGGTGTGTTTCTTGTTTATCTTGCTGTGCAAGCGATAAGAGCGAAGAAATGTAATTACAGCAATATGGATGTTACCGAAGGAGATAGCTTCAACCAAACGACTTTTCTTAAAGAATTCATCACGGGTTTTCTATCAGGAATCCTTAATCCCAAAAACCTTTTGTTCTATTTGAGCTTATTCACGGTTGTGTTGAACAATGACATTGGCTTCATGTTTAAGTTGGGGTTAGGTATTTGGATGACGGTGGTTGTATTTGTATGGGATGCGGCGATCATCTTCCTGTTATCTGCACCTAAAGTGCGTCAAGAGTTTACACGTGTTGCTTACTATATTGATAAAGTGACAGGAGTCATGCTGGGTCTGCTTGGCTC
>NZ_JBFRTU010000403.1:0-387 GCF_041474275.1 Vibrio sp. 10N.222.52.B7
CCTGAGCTCATAACCGAATTCAGAGCTATTCATCCGTACATTGAATTTAAGCTCTCTACAGGCGATCCAGCTCAATCCATCGACAAGATTTTAAATGATGAAGCAGATATTGCTATCTCAGCGAAGCCAGACATTCTTCCCTCAAGATTAGAGTTCGAAACCATCAGCGATATACCACTGTCAGTCATCATCCCATCCGGTGTGAGTAGTTTTAGCCAGCAGCTGCAATCAGATAAACCAAACTGGAATGAAGTACCTTTTATCATCCCAGAAGCAGGTACTGCACGAGAACGTGCGAACGCATGGTTCAAAAAGATGAAGATAAAGCCCAACATTTACGCTCAGGTATCAGGTCATGAGGCGATTGTAAGCATGGTTGCGCTAGGT
>NZ_JBFRTU010000404.1:0-460 GCF_041474275.1 Vibrio sp. 10N.222.52.B7
CAATAGTGAGTCTGGAAGGTCTTCCTGTATGATGTTTTTCTACTAACCCTTCAACACCAAAATCAAGATAGGCCTTGATCCATTTATTCACACTGAGACGACTGACTTTAAGAAATGACGCGATTTCAGTTCGATTTTTACCATCGATAAAGTGAGAGACCGCGAGTAATCTTAGCCTCAACCTCGCGTTGGAGGTTGCGCCGATAAGCTTTGATAAATCTGAGTTCATATAGGCTCCTTTCAGAGTCTATATTAGATCATGAATTTAATGGAATTGGTATAACTAGTCTTGAAGGTATTTACCTTCAGCGATCTGCCAAAATGCTCTAATTAACGGATTTTCTAACTGCGATCGCTTACAGCACACTCCTAATTCAAACGGCTTGATTGGCTCTATTTTTAAGCGGTCGACTTTATCTCTCACAGGACTGTTGTTGATTACAACGTCTGGCGCAATACC
>NZ_JBFRTU010000405.1:0-295 GCF_041474275.1 Vibrio sp. 10N.222.52.B7
ATCCAAGCATCTGGGTTATGAGTTAGAAATTGTTGAACTTGAGAGTCACAAAGCTGAGTCAATGTTGCGTAGAGAAGTTGTTGTTGGTCGAGTTCACCAGTAAGACATTCTGGTGCTAATTGGCAGCGCTTGCAGGCTTGAGCTGCGATAGGGTCATAGACTAGGCCGTCATCGGCAAGGCTTTCGCGGCTGCGAAACCAAAGATGTTGAACGAGATCCGTCGGAACTTGGAATTCCTGATGTGCAGACCCTTGATCAAAAGGAGCCTTTTGAACAGAAGAGCGCGGCTTAGGAA
>NZ_JBFRTU010000406.1:0-226 GCF_041474275.1 Vibrio sp. 10N.222.52.B7
GATTAACCACGATTTATATCAGCTGCCTAATTCCCTATTGTTTGCATTACGTACGTTTCTTTTATCACGATCTATCAGAAATTTAAGAGGCCAATCAAGTTCCCATTGTTCAATGTTGGTTAATGCTAGTCGATTCACTAATGTTCAAAGCCAACTTAAAAATCGTTTACATGAAGCGCTAGAACGGATTCAAAACGCTTTGAGGATAAACTCATCTTCAACAAGA
>NZ_JBFRTU010000407.1:0-323 GCF_041474275.1 Vibrio sp. 10N.222.52.B7
AATCGGCTATTTAGGCGATTTTTTGATATTACGGCTCTCTGATTGCACGGTTTTGTACATTTTAGAAAGCTGTTTACTGTTCGCTCTCTGTTCTGCCAATGAGGCGCCATTTCTTGCTTGCTCTCTGAGTAGCTTCTCATAGTTAGAGAATCGTCTTTCAGAAAGCTCACCGCTTTCAATAGCTTTGCGTATTGTGCATCCTGGTTCTGACTCATGACTGCAATCAGAAAAGCGACAATGTATCGCTAACTCTTCCACATCAGAAAAAGTTTCACTTACTCCTTCAACACAATCGGCGAGTTGTAACTCTCGCATACCAGGAG
>NZ_JBFRTU010000408.1:0-228 GCF_041474275.1 Vibrio sp. 10N.222.52.B7
CTCTAATATAGCTGTCTGGGTCCTCACCGTCTGGCAAGAACAGAAACTTGAGTGTGTTACCGGTTTTCAGGTATTCAAGCGCATTCTCTAGTGCGCGCCACGCGGCCTCTTTACCTGCTCTATCACCATCGTAACAACAAACCACAGTATTGGTCTGGCGGAACAACATTTGAACGTGATCACCGGTTGTTGAGGTGCCCAGTGATGCCACTGAGTAATCGACACCGT
>NZ_JBFRTU010000409.1:0-331 GCF_041474275.1 Vibrio sp. 10N.222.52.B7
TTATGGACAATGAAGCGATTGATATTCCTCTTACTCGTTGGAATACCGCTGATGCCGATCCGCAAACCATGCATACAGGTACCGGCAATATCTTTAGTATCGGTGATTTCCGACGCGGCCCTGCAACCGCAGTGGAAGCGGTGGGGGATGGGCGCATTGCTGCACAGGCGATTGATCGCTTCTTTCATGGCGACATGGATAACATTCCGGCTAAACCGTTTAATTCAAGAAAGCACAAGCAGCTCAAAGCAGTGGATCCTGAGCAATACAAATCCATACAGCGTATGGCGCGTAAGATCATGCCAGAGCTAACACCCGAGCAGCGTGAACA
>NZ_JBFRTU010000410.1:0-267 GCF_041474275.1 Vibrio sp. 10N.222.52.B7
CCGGTGAGAAGTGTTACGTCGGGTTATCGCAAAACATCAGAATAGAGACGAACCAATAGGCTCTGATAAAAGAGTTGGATGTGTCAGGTAACGCTACAGACAAAACAAAAAGCTTGCACAGAGGCAAGCTTAGAAGATGTTAAGCCATTAAGCTCCTGGTGGAACCGCTAGGCTGTCGGCAATTTGTTGTATCAGTTGGTCTTCAACCGCAAACCTAGCCTCAAGAATCTCACCTACGAGTGACAGTTCACTATCAAAGCCTTCTAA
>NZ_JBFRTU010000411.1:0-250 GCF_041474275.1 Vibrio sp. 10N.222.52.B7
TAGAAATGATCAACGAAAGATCACAGCGTAAAATCGCAGCAATTTCACGTTTCGCTAAGTCACTGTACAAATGCGCTTTGGTCAGTTCAGTCTCTTTCTTAACAGCTTCATGCCGCGCGTTACGTAGGAACTGTAAGTCTTCCGTATCCAGTAACTTAAATGCATTCGGACATACCTTCTCCACACGCCAACCAAACTGCTCTTCCATCATAAAACGGTCAAACATCACGACATCGGGTTGCAGCTCTTC
>NZ_JBFRTU010000412.1:0-292 GCF_041474275.1 Vibrio sp. 10N.222.52.B7
GTCTTAATAAGGTAGCCGTTAATGAAGTCGATCTCGGTCTTACGTTGGTAAAACATATCTTGCTTCATAGATGAATTGTTCTGTGCCGTGGCTTGGATAACCTGTTTGACGCTTGCTTCCAATTCATCGAATGAACAAACGATCCCTTCGGCTTGCATAACCTGCGTGAGCTCTTTAACGATAGAACTCAAAATATCCTCAAATCTTTTATCTGCAAGTTCGCCATTCTTGATCTGTTCAAGGCCCGTGAGTGGGTTGATCGCACAATTGATGGCGAGCTTAGTCCAAAGCG
>NZ_JBFRTU010000413.1:0-536 GCF_041474275.1 Vibrio sp. 10N.222.52.B7
GTATTAGGTAAAGGCTCGGGCGACCGCGTTTAATTTTCTTCATTCATATATTTACCCCTTTCTGACGCAATCCTGACGTTTTTTTTGAATCGCTGTGGTGCGTTTACTAATTATACATTTACTTGATAGCGGTTATTACCTATCATGTTGTTCAATTAGTTGTTTAATCAGAGTAATTCCTTTCTAGGTTATCTATCACTGAGTAGATGGTCTTGGTTGGATATTGAAAGTAAAGCAGCAATCTTCTTGTGTTGGTATCTTCTGAGTACCATTTTTGTAGTGTCATACGAAAAGATTATGCTAGCTGCTCGCTTGCAACATAGTAAGCAAGCTACTCTCAAGTTCTTTGTACTTGTTAAACAACATTGAGAAATCTGGCGAAATTCAAAAGTACAGTATTGAGCTATTTTTAGCTTCTAGCTTCTAGCTTCTAGCTTCTAGCACTCAATATTGTGCAATTACGTCAGTGATTTTGGTACGGAATGGCGTGTATGAGTGTCTGCTTTTTGGGCTTTCATACAAAAACTGATTAGACT
>NZ_JBFRTU010000414.1:0-321 GCF_041474275.1 Vibrio sp. 10N.222.52.B7
TATAAATTGGGTTATTGGTATTGGCCTTCTGTACAACAGCTTGCTCATTCATACCTTCTAACACCTGTGCATTAGACATGTTTTGATCATATAACTGAGCCATCAATGCACCACCGTCTAGTGTCGATTCTTGTTTAAATAGCTGCGTAGCGACATGAACATCAAAATCATCTGATTTTGAAAAGGTCACAAAACCACTATTATCGACTCCGTTTTCACCATCTTCAGCAATCATTTTTGCAATCAAATTTGAAGAAGTTCTTATAGCCAGAGCAATCGTCGCTTGATCTTGGTCAAAATCGAAGCTCTTTGGTGTATAAC
>NZ_JBFRTU010000415.1:0-514 GCF_041474275.1 Vibrio sp. 10N.222.52.B7
CAGTACCAATATGGAGTACAACTCTGATATTGCGACTGATGATAAGCTCTATGTATACACTCCTGATGCTAAAGAGCAAAAATTTGGTCTGTTTGTACAAGACGAAATTAGCCTAATGAACGACAAACTTATTGTTACTCCAGGTGTTCGTTTCGATCACTTCTCTACAGACCCTGGTAAAAATACAGGTGAGTCACTTACGGACTTCTCTGATTCTGCGGTAACTGGACGCCTAGGCTCAACATACAAACTTACTGATACAGGCACCATTTTTGGCCAAATTAGCCAAGGCTTTAGAGCCCCTTCTTTCGATGAACTGTACTACACGTATGACAACCCAGGACATGGTTACGTAAACGATCCAAACCCAGATCTTAAGTCAGAAACCAGTATTTCTTATGAGCTAGGTTACCGTCATAATACACAGGCTTCATCGTCTGAAATTGCGGCTTACTACAGTGATTACGATGACTTCATCGAAACAGTGGTAACGAAAAAAGTTGGCGGAACTACA
>NZ_JBFRTU010000416.1:0-287 GCF_041474275.1 Vibrio sp. 10N.222.52.B7
CGTCATGTGGATATCGAAGCGGCTCGTTTAACTATGAGTGGCGCACCGCTGAACTACGTGGGTGTGTTCCAAAACCACAGCGTAGCAGACGTTACGAAAACGGTATCTGAGCTAGGCCTATTCGCTGTGCAACTGCACGGTGATGAGTCTCAAGCATTTGTCGATGAACTAAAACAATCTCTACCTGAACGCGTTGAGATTTGGAAAGCTTACGGTGTTGCTTCTGGTGCTGAAAACGGTGCTAAAAGCGCGCTACCAGAATTACTGAAAAGCAACGTGACTCGTCA
>NZ_JBFRTU010000417.1:0-823 GCF_041474275.1 Vibrio sp. 10N.222.52.B7
CGCCTCAGCAGAAGTTCTGTTTTTTTATACCAATTCCATTAATTAACTTACCAATCGAGTCCAATCTCTAAAGCAGAGGGATTGGACTCTGCGTTTATCTTCACAAAAACTGTTCCAAGCATTGCATACTGAGTTCACTATATCGTTATAGTTTTCAAAACACCTATTCGCTAACTTGTATTGTCGAAGCCATTGCCAAACTTGTTCTATCGGGTTTAATTCTGGTGAATATGGCGGGATATGGATTATCGTGATGTTCTTAAAATGATTGGCTAAATGTGCTTGATGCCAGCTCGCTTGATCCATAATAACCACGGAATGTTTACCTCTAGGGGTCGCCGTTGAGATTAATTCAAGATGCTTCGTCATTGCTTCCATGTTGCTTAACGGTGAAACAATAGCTTCAGCTTCGCCTGTATTGATACAAACGGCTCCAAACAAATAAGCGTACTCAAATTGTTGCTGTTGAACGGCTCTAGGTCGAGTTCCTTTTTCTGCCCAAATCTTGGTTGTGGTATTGCGTTGACCAAATCTAGCTTCATCTTGAAACCAAACAAGCACTTCTTTTAAGTGGATATGCCCAGGGATCTTAAGGATCGTTTCTATTGGGAATTTTTTTAAAAGATTCTTGAGCTTCTTCTGATTGTTTTGGGTGCTTTGAACGTGTCGTTATCCAACTCAAATTAAGTTCATGCAGTAAGCGGTATACACCGGATGGCTGGTAAGATATATCAAATTCATCAAGGATGAATTGTGTGATGTCACTCCCTTGTAAGCGCCCACCCTCAGGTTTTATTGCATTTGAAGTGACGTATTCTTTAAG
>NZ_JBFRTU010000418.1:0-261 GCF_041474275.1 Vibrio sp. 10N.222.52.B7
TTCTGTCATAGCCCCACGGGTGAAACAAGTAACACTGATTACCCCAAACTTTCGGGTCAAGATTCAACTTACCTCTATAACACGATGAAAGCTTACCAAAGCGGAGATAGACAAGGCGCTTACGCAGAAATGATGCGAGCACAGCTCAGTAAGCTCGATGATCAAGACTTGAGAGATATAGCGGCTTTTTATGCTTCACAACATTAGCGGCTCCCACCTTTATAGAGCAATCATCAACTGAATAAACATCACCACTTCGCC
>NZ_JBFRTU010000419.1:0-287 GCF_041474275.1 Vibrio sp. 10N.222.52.B7
AACAAGCAGCCATAGCTGAGATATAGCGAGATCAACAATAGATCAATCGTTCCATCCCAAATATACGAATAAGAAAAGGAGCCAACCAGAACAACGACTGGGCCTAAGCAATGCAAAAGAGACAAAGGTTTACTTCGATGAGCTCCCGCAAAGCAGAGCCACGCAGCCACCGGTACACTTGCCCCTAGAACCGGTTGTAAGAAACGGAACAGTGCAATATCAAACGTCCAACGTAGCCCAACGACAGTAATCATAAATGCACACAACATGACAAACCAAAATGGTTT
>NZ_JBFRTU010000420.1:0-276 GCF_041474275.1 Vibrio sp. 10N.222.52.B7
ACATGGACCCATCAGTGCTTTACGCACAACCTAAGCGTATTCGTGAAGAAGTCGGCACTATCCTTGAAGGTTTTGGTGACGGCGGTACTGGTCACGTATTTAACCTTGGCCATGGTATTCACCTAGATGTGCCACCAGAGAATGCTGGTGTATTTGTGGACGCAGTTCATGACCTATCTAAGCCATACCATAAGTAATTAAGTATGTGTTTTTAGAAAAAGCGCTGTCGAGAAATCGGCAGCGCTTTTTTATTACCTTTTTATCCGCATCCAATAT
>NZ_JBFRTU010000421.1:0-431 GCF_041474275.1 Vibrio sp. 10N.222.52.B7
CCCTAAAGCATATCAACGGCTTTTTCTATCGCAGCGATAAGCTTTTCAACATCATCCATGTTGTTGTAAATACCAAATGAAATTCGAACCGTTCCTTTCACATTAAGCGCATCCATCAATGGGTGAGCACAATGATGCCCTGCACGTACCGCGATCCCTTGCTGATCCAACAGTGTCGCTATATCTTGATGGTGAACGCCATCCATCACAAAAGTAATCACGCTTGCGTTGGGCTGATACCCCAAAACCTGTATATCATCCAGTTTACTGAGTGCACGGTAGGTCTCGTGCTGTAGCTGGTGGATATGATTTTCGACATCTTGCTGTGCAAAACCACTTAACCATTCTATTGCAGTACTTAATGCTATCGCTCCGGCCACATTTGGCGTACCCGCTTCAAACTTCCCAGGCAGCTGTGAAAAAGTAGTGCC
>NZ_JBFRTU010000422.1:0-334 GCF_041474275.1 Vibrio sp. 10N.222.52.B7
GGCAGTATTTGAAGAGCTTGTTGAACTGCTCGACCGTGCCGGTAAGCTCTCGAGTAAAAGTGATTTCCTTGATGATATCTGGAAGCGTGAAGCTATAGGTAATACTGGATTTGATGATGGTATTGCGATTCCACACGCGAAAAGTAAAGCCGTAGCTAAACCTGCTGTCGCCGTTGGTATCAGTCGTTCTGGAATCGATTATGGGGCCGACGGTGGTGAATTGTCTGATGTGTTCTTCATGCTCGCTTCACCCGATAACAATGATGATCATCATATCGAGGTATTGGCTCAAATATCGACCAAACTGATTGAAGATGACTTTGTTACAAAATTA
>NZ_JBFRTU010000423.1:0-456 GCF_041474275.1 Vibrio sp. 10N.222.52.B7
GCATTTAGGGTTTCTTAGCCCTGTAGTCACGGTACTTGCTGTGATTGGCGCGATTAACGCGTTCAATATGGTCGATGGCATTGATGGCCTGTTAGGTGGCCTTGCTATTGTTACCTTTGCGGGTATCGCCATTTTGCTTAAAATCGACAGTCAACACGGCCTGGCTTACTTGTGTGCTGTATTCATTGCCGCGACCATTCCCTATATCTTAATGAATCTCGGTATTCTTGGACGAGAGCGTAGAGTTTTCATGGGTGATGCTGGCAGCATGATGATTGGCTTTACTGTGATTTGGTTACTGCTGGGCGCAAGCCAAGATCCATCAGAAGCTATGATGCGACCGATTACTGCATTATGGCTAATTGCTGTCCCGCTGATGGACATGGCTGCCATCATGTTCAGACGCGTACGACGCGGTGACTCCCCTTTCAAGCCCGACCGTGAACACCTACACCA
>NZ_JBFRTU010000424.1:0-271 GCF_041474275.1 Vibrio sp. 10N.222.52.B7
CATTAATACACTTCTAATCACTAGTAGACTTTTTCTGGAAGGTTACGCCAACTTCTAATCCAGCTTGTGATACGCCAAACATAGCTCATGGCTACAGTGTATGAAGCAAAACACATCATAAACAGGATGAACATGGTCGATTCTGCGATCTCTAGGAATTCACCGTAGATACCGAAGCCAGCAAAGCTACTTGCGATGGCACAAATGATGGCGAGCGTTTGACGCGATGTAAAACCAAGGCGTTGGAAAATATGGTGTAGGTGTTCACGGT
>NZ_JBFRTU010000425.1:0-513 GCF_041474275.1 Vibrio sp. 10N.222.52.B7
CCTCACAGGTAACGTCCCGACATTTACCAATGGCGAGCGCCAAGTGGGTTTCTGCACAGAATTTGAAGACTTAACTGGCAAACAGGCTCGCGTTATTGAAGCTGACTACGATTACCTTGATTCACTCGAGATCATCAGAGCCATGTTCAAAGAAGCTTCTCATCCTGAAGCCATATTTTGTGCGACGGACAATCTCGCTATGGCAGTGATGGACGTGGCTCGTTTAGAGTTCGCACTCCGTATCCCAGAAGACCTACAAGTGATTGGGTTTGATGACATCCCACAAACTCAGTGGCTGAACTACCAATTGACTACTTTCAAGCAGGATTTCCGACGCCTTGCACGTGAGTCCGTGAAAATTGTCGTTAGCCAGATTCAAGAGCAAGACACCAGCTTAGTAAAATTAATGGTGCCGGTTCAATTTGTAGAACGTAACACTACGTTGAAAGTAAAATAGCGTTTTCTTCAGCCTTTGTTTGCATGATTAAAACACGCTTTTAAACAACCAAAATA
>NZ_JBFRTU010000426.1:0-424 GCF_041474275.1 Vibrio sp. 10N.222.52.B7
CCTCTAGTGCTGTTGCTTCTAACAGGTAAGGAGAATCACCAACGCGTCTTTTCGTTCGTAATGCAGCTTCTTTCTTTACAATGTACAAACCCATTGTCTCAATTATAGTGTCACCTAAATCAACACTATTAGGGATATTTTTGACATCATACGAAGGTCCATTTTCATTCCATAGATATTGTTTTTCTTTTCTAACTAGGACTGCGGAATCATAGTTGCTATTATTCTTTATTTTTTCTATACCAACTTTTATCGTCGCAATATCAATAAATGGGCTGGTACATAAAACTTGTACATAAATATCTGCATCAACATGATTAACTTCGTTCAGAAACATTTTATTTCCGTCGGTTTTATTAGATGCTAATGATTTATCTCTTTTTAAAACCTTACAGTTCACTTCACTAGCTGCATTTATCACATC
>NZ_JBFRTU010000427.1:0-327 GCF_041474275.1 Vibrio sp. 10N.222.52.B7
GTTTTTTACAAATTAAATAAGTGAATAACGTCATTCAAATGAATGAACTACGTCGTATTTATTGAGATAGGCTTTTTTAGGCACAAAAAAATCGGCTATTAAGCCGATTATGGGGAAGGTATTACAGGTTTATTCGTAGCATTGGTTGGTCGAAATAATGCTCTAGTGATGCTTTAGGTTAGAGGTTAACCCACCATCGCAATATGCGCTTGATGAAGGATGGCATTTGCATCAGTCATTCTATCGTGCATGACTTTAATCGAGTCTCCAAAGCGTAACCCTTTTGAAGGCGTTAGAAGGAACTCTTCTAAGTCTACAAATGCACAT
>NZ_JBFRTU010000428.1:0-336 GCF_041474275.1 Vibrio sp. 10N.222.52.B7
AGAAGAAGGTGAAGTTTTCTTAGGCCGCGGAATGAGCAAAGCGAAACACGTCTCGGATGAAACCACTCGACTTATCGATGAAGAGATTCGTATCCTAATTGATCGTAATTACGCTCGAGCGAAACAAATACTCGAAGACAATATGGATTTAATGCACTCAATGAAAGATGCATTAATGAAGTATGAAACGATTGATGCGGGTCAAATTGATGATTTGATGGATCGTAAAACCGAGATCCGTGAGCCTGCTGGTTGGGGGGAGCAAGTAAAAGCAGAACCTGCAAAGGAAGAAGCCAAGCCTGAAGCTGAAGTTAAATCTGAAGAACAAGCTAAAGC
>NZ_JBFRTU010000429.1:0-393 GCF_041474275.1 Vibrio sp. 10N.222.52.B7
TTCTAGAACCACAATGTGGCTACTTTGTTGTTCTGTCAGCTTGGTCAAACCCGCTTTGGCTTTAACGCATGCAGGATCATTCCACCCTTCAAATCGAAAGACTTCTTGAACAAGATCTAGACACTCTTGAGATTGATAGAACAAAGTACACCCGGCAACCCCTGTCGTTCCGGTTTGCACTGGCTTGGCCTTTGTTGTTAACGCTTTAGTCAGGTCAAACATTATTGCTCTCCTACCAATCGAGACTTGTAAGCCACTTGCTTCAAGCGCATCGATTCAGCAAAGCAGTCTGGCTGCCTCAACCGAACGTGAATCTGTGCTGGCGCGCATTCTTGAGTCTTCAAACGCGTTAAGGTCACTTGAATCTTTAAGTCGTTCGGTAACAACGGAGCG
>NZ_JBFRTU010000430.1:0-200 GCF_041474275.1 Vibrio sp. 10N.222.52.B7
CTCTTTATTATCAATAATGAGAGAACCAGGGATAAATGCAGCTGCACCATTCTCAAGCAGACGCACACGCATACCAGCACGATTAATGTCGAAGATCTCTGCTTGGAAGCGAGTCTCTTCTAAAGGAGCGTTTGCTAGAGTACGAGCGTACAACCAATCGCCAACATTGCGCTCAGCCATACCGTGGTGACGGCGGTGCA
>NZ_JBFRTU010000431.1:0-509 GCF_041474275.1 Vibrio sp. 10N.222.52.B7
CTATGCTGTTAGTGCCTGCAGTGACGGGCGTGGTCATGGTGTTAACGATGGAGTACGCGATTAACCCATTCTTTGGTGCACTTAATCTCGCAATGGTCCATTTCTTTACTGAAGCTGGTGACGCAGGCCGAGGTATCTACTCAATGGTGATAGCTGCCGGAACGGCATTTGATTTAGGTGGTCCGATAAACAAAGCTGCTGGTTCGGTTGCACTAGGCCTCAATGGTATGAGTGAAGGCTTTGACCTAATAGCGCGTGAACTGGGTATCGTGATTCCACCTATCGGAGTTGGCTTAGCGGCGATGTTAGATGGAAAATTCCGCAAACGTGTGTTTACTCCAGAAGAACAAACCGTAGGTAAAACCTCTTTAATGCTTGGCATGATCGGTATTTCAGAAGGTGCAATTCCGTTCATTCTTAAGAATCCTAAGATGATTCCAATCATGATCCTTGGCTCAGTTATAGGTACTCAATTAGCTGTGGTTCTTAATGTCTTCCAAAGCTTGCCT
>NZ_JBFRTU010000432.1:0-422 GCF_041474275.1 Vibrio sp. 10N.222.52.B7
AGATAAAGTATTCCTTCAGTTCCTGCCTTGCTGAGTCTTCCCAGTGTTGGTGACTTTGAAGAGGTGTTCCCAATTTATAGCCTTGGTTATAAAGTAGCTCATGCAGTTTACTGTTACTCGACAGCAATACACCGCCCTTATCAATGATCCCCATGAACTGCAGGCTTTGGTCGAATATCGACTCCAATAACAGTTGGCTTTGTCGGCTGGTACGCTCACTTTTCTTAAGGCGATTGAGGTAATACACCAAGGTTGCGATGACACACGACATCACCAAAAACAGCAAACCTATGGTGCGAATTTCATCTCGGTAGCGAACTAAAAATGACTTAGGTTTGTTGAGAAAAGTCACCGCCGCTTCATTCTCTGCGCCCAAATCCCAACGAGATATTTGTTGGTAATCGAGTTTGATTTCTGGCGCG
>NZ_JBFRTU010000433.1:0-250 GCF_041474275.1 Vibrio sp. 10N.222.52.B7
ATACCCAATAGAACAAGCTATACCCAAGCTTCTGGTAGGACATTGCGTTTTCCAAAGAGAAGATTTCGCCTCGTTCATAATTACGGAATAAACGAATCAGAACCATTAGTGCGTACATAAGGATGCTGGACATCGCTAAACTGGTGAACGCAGCAACCGTTCTTGTTGTCATAGACAGCGGCAACATCGTGAGATGCCCGATGTCGTAATAATAAAGACCCGTTGCACTTATAAAGTCATAGGGAGTCTC
>NZ_JBFRTU010000434.1:0-287 GCF_041474275.1 Vibrio sp. 10N.222.52.B7
GGTATTACTGTAGACAGTGCTCAGAACGTTTATGTTACGGATATTGAGAACAATGCAATTGGTGTGTCCACACCAAAAGGGTACCGAATTATTGCGACGCTGTCAGAGAACCAAACTTGGCCTGATGGCATGTCATTTGGTCCTGATGGTTATGTTTATGTAACTGTCAATCAGCTGAACCGAACCGCAGCTTTAAATAACGGCAAAGATACTGGCATCAGACCATTCGAAGTCGTAAAAATCAAAGCACTGGCGACAGGAACGACCGGCCGATAATCAAACGAAAG
>NZ_JBFRTU010000435.1:0-311 GCF_041474275.1 Vibrio sp. 10N.222.52.B7
CAGCATATCTGTCGATGAAGATGGACTCATTGGTGATAAGGAACAAACAGGGACTGAAGAACCAAGCCCATCGATAGCGATTATTCAAGGATCGGACGATATCGCATCCGTTTCAATCAACATCGATGCTTTTGATGCCCTCGGTTACAGCAGTGGCGGACGAGCGATATCCTTGCAAGAAGCGAATGCCGATGGTTGGTATTACGCTCAAGATACGTCGGGTAACGATATCTTCCGAATTCGTTTTAACAACGATGGCACAACAGAGTTCAACCTATATGCACCTCTTGATCATGCAAATGCTGATGGAG
>NZ_JBFRTU010000436.1:0-202 GCF_041474275.1 Vibrio sp. 10N.222.52.B7
TGCACGTCTTTATGGAACTCAAAAAGGTGGAACATCAATGGTGTCGAGATGTTGTATGGCAAGTTACCGAAAATACGTAGCTTGTTGTTTGGCTTAACAAGTTGTTCGAAATCGAACTTCATTGCATCGCCTTCATAGATCGTTAGCTTATCAGCCAGATCGGGATGGTTGCGAAGACGTTCAGCCAGGTCTCTATCCAATT
>NZ_JBFRTU010000437.1:0-526 GCF_041474275.1 Vibrio sp. 10N.222.52.B7
ATCTTGAACACGTCTCCTTTGCTGCTTTGCAACTCAACAACGAAAAACGAAATGAAAAAATCGTTTCCATTGTCAGTGCAAAAGGTGGCTCAGGAAGCAGCACCATTATCGCGACGTTATCGCAGCAGCTTGCCGAACTCGAAAAACGAGTAACTTGTATGGACCTCGATTTTTCGATGGGTGATTTGGATTTGCTACTCAATGTCGAAGGCAACACGGCGTTGGTAGAGCTTTTACAATACCCAGAAAGATTAGAACCTCTCGTGTTTGAGCGCAGTGGGATCAGTGTGTCACCCGAGCACACGCTCTTTACCGGTTATCTACCTTTAGACACCACACCATTTTGGCCACAAAAGAGTGCATTCGATCAGTTTACAAAGTTCTGCCTGCAAAGTTCAGACTACTTACTGATCGACATTCCGACCTATTCATTGCGTGACCAGGTTGGCTTTGAAGCGCTTAAAAGTGCCGATATCCGAATCATTGTGGTCGAGCCTACACTCAGCTCCATTCGCAATGCCGGTCA
>NZ_JBFRTU010000438.1:0-485 GCF_041474275.1 Vibrio sp. 10N.222.52.B7
TATTGAGCCATTCCCACTGTTTATCGAGCGTGTAGCGATAGAAAAACTGCAAGCCATTACGATCGAGTTTTATGGTGCTCCACGAATGGGTTTGAATAAGAGACGCGAAGAACTGTTTGAGGTCAGAGGTCGTTAATGTATCAGGGGCTCGGTCGAAATGAGCGGTGATCCGACGAACCGCACGGGAATAGGCATCGATCGTCGCAGGTCGTTTACCTTGCAGCTTTAGGTTGGTAAGGTGTTGTTCATAAAGGGCGTTGTAGCGTTTTAAGTCATCGGGTTTCATGGGGTTACTCCTGTGAACGACCATCAGGGTGATGGTGTTACAAGAGTATGGTTTGCACTCGTTTTACTCTGCCGCGTAGCGGCTTCGTTCAACAAGGCGTTTAACAGTGACCAAAAACGCTTGGCATTTTCACTTCGTGAAAGTATATGCCAAGGTTTGGTGCGGGTTATCTTGGCGTTATGTTTGAGGTATAAAAATG
>NZ_JBFRTU010000439.1:0-249 GCF_041474275.1 Vibrio sp. 10N.222.52.B7
GTTGGTACAGCTCACGATGTTCTTCTTGCATAACATGAAGCATGCTTGTTCCCATATCTAAAACAACCCATTCACCTTCTTGCTGCCCGTCCATGCCTAGTGGTTGCATACCAGCTTTACGCACTTCATCGGCAACATGTTGTGCGATAGAGGCAACATGGCGCTTAGAGGTGCCAGTACAAACAATCATGTAATCAGTAACACTTGATTTGCCTTCTACATCGATAGTCACAATCGATTCTGCTTTCA
>NZ_JBFRTU010000440.1:0-307 GCF_041474275.1 Vibrio sp. 10N.222.52.B7
GCTTTTCTGCATAAGGGAAGATGAAGCTAAACATAGAGATAAGAATCACGACATTGCCGATCTCTATAAAACCCAAGACTTACCTGATCATCAGTGCTAATCATCAAAAAGACATAATTATGACAAATAAAGCTCAACAACCAGAAAATAAGGTCGTCTTAATTACTGGTTCAAACCTGGGATGGGGTTGAGCTTTTCTATGGATACTAGAAATATGGGCTTACCTGAGGGGGAGTGCTTAGAGAGTCGTACTATGAGTAAATTTCTTAAGATCAAAGCGTTATAAATGAGCTTAATGGTGCAGTAG
>NZ_JBFRTU010000441.1:0-232 GCF_041474275.1 Vibrio sp. 10N.222.52.B7
GAAGACAGGATAGTGAATTCATGTTCGAGAAATACAAAAATCAAAGTGTTGGCTTCCAACTTAAGTTGGTCATTTTGCTGTGCTTGCTTATCGCCTTTGGTTCCATTGCAACACTCGTGTACCGCAATGCCTCACAGGTATTATTAGACAACACGTTAAAAGAACACCAATCCAAAGTAGAAGCGATGGCCAAAACCATCTCTGGTCAGTTTGATGCTTACCTGCATACCGC
>NZ_JBFRTU010000442.1:0-284 GCF_041474275.1 Vibrio sp. 10N.222.52.B7
CGGCGACTTTAAGGTTCTCGATAAGCTGTATGTGGATTCACAGTCGGGGCAAAGGCTTCCTTTGTCTCAGTTTGTATCAATCAAACAAGTGACATCGGAATCTAACTTTAAGACGTTCATGGGTAAAGACAGCGCTGAAATTACCGCAGATTTGATGCCCGGATACACGGCGAGTGATGTGAAAGCCTACATTGATGATACGGTTCCAAGCTTATTGAAACCGGCGCAGAGCTACGAATTCAATGGAATTGTAAAAGACTTAGTTGATTCAACCGCGGGCGCAC
>NZ_JBFRTU010000443.1:0-347 GCF_041474275.1 Vibrio sp. 10N.222.52.B7
GGCATACAAGGTTTACAAACCGACCGCTTACGTCTCACCCACATCGAGTGATATTTGTAATAGCCAAGGCGCTAATGGTGTTTTCCTCACAAGCCTCAATGGTTCGAATAATAACAATGTTGGCGTGAAGGCTTTTGCGATTGATACATACAGCAGTCGTAGTGGCGGTACGCTTCCACCCATTCCAAAACCTAATCCAGCCGTGCCGCCTAAATCGAGTGAGTCGTGCATCAATGATAACTTCGCAGCAGTGGTTCCTCTGTTACAAAGTGGCTCGTTACTGGCGATTAAAAATACCGGAAGCTCGATATACTCACAGCAAGAACTCAAATTGCTAAGTGCTAATA
>NZ_JBFRTU010000444.1:0-247 GCF_041474275.1 Vibrio sp. 10N.222.52.B7
ATTTAGAGAGATGTTGTCTAGAACTTTTCGACCGTCAAATTCGACGCTCACAGAATCTAGTTGGATTAAGTTATCCATGAATAGAACTCATTTGCAATTCGCTAATGTTATAATGTAACATTTACCTCAAGCCTAAGCTACTTTTCTATTATCGAGGGATTATGTCACGTTCATCTTTTATACTTGCTACTTTGCTTTTAGCGCCAAGTGTCGCAAGTGCCAATACTATTCTAACAAGCTTTAAACC
>NZ_JBFRTU010000445.1:0-303 GCF_041474275.1 Vibrio sp. 10N.222.52.B7
GCTTTTGAATAGCTACTTGTCTCTATATCAATGATCTCTACGGTCAGCGAAGCATTGGATAGTGGAAGAGTCAGTAATTGATCCAAAATGGACTTGGAGAGCATCGTTTTATTGCTTTCGTTACGCCCAGACAAAATACGCACAGAGACATGCACGAAGTCTTCTTTTACTTCACCAGTTTGGTAATGCTGGTAGGCAAGGCTGCGTACTTTGATGTCTTCTCCTGTTGGTGAGAACAACTGAGATTCCATCGCGCCGAGAAACACTTTCTGATTGAGTTGCTGACCATCAATAGTGGATGAG
>NZ_JBFRTU010000446.1:0-222 GCF_041474275.1 Vibrio sp. 10N.222.52.B7
GGTTATTTAAACGTCATATTTTAGATGTCGGAGTATTGCTTAAGTGCTCCGATATCGATTTCCCCTTTATATCAATTGTTTATCATCTTGTTGTCTTACTCGATTTCGCGACTCACAAGCTATCTTTTCCCAATCTTTATTACTCCCTAATTGTTAGCTACTGTTCCCCCCAAGTAGGTACAGAACGTGATATTCCCCTCTTTCTGTAGCTCCAACGTATTC
>NZ_JBFRTU010000447.1:0-244 GCF_041474275.1 Vibrio sp. 10N.222.52.B7
GACTGATTCGGTACAATGGATACACAACGCCCTTTTCTACCGGAGCTAAATCTGCATGATCGAGAATCGAATCAGTTTGGCAATTTAAGCTCCTGTACTTGCTGGTTGAGAATTCAGCGACATTCGTTTTATTGGTCAATGACTCTATCTTGATCGCCACGTTATCGACTGGCGTATTGAGCATTCGACTTGCCACTTTAGCCATGTCTTCTAACTCTGAATTAGTTACAGGAAGGTTTTGTCC
>NZ_JBFRTU010000448.1:0-255 GCF_041474275.1 Vibrio sp. 10N.222.52.B7
AAGAAGTTCAACCTTCGGCTCTTGCTGAATTGAATGAAATCATGGAGAAACAGTTTGCAGGTCAAGCGGGTGCTCAAGCTGCCAAAATTGGTGGCCTGAAAGCTGCGGCTGAGATCATGAACTACATGGACAATAATGTGGAAGGTGTCTTGATGGATCAAATCCGTGATCAAGACGAAGACATGGCAACACAGATTCAAGATCTGATGTTTGTCTTTGAAAACCTTATTGAAGTTGATGACCAAGGTGTTCAAC
>NZ_JBFRTU010000449.1:0-484 GCF_041474275.1 Vibrio sp. 10N.222.52.B7
GATGCTGGCTCCGAAGAACACGATTCTAGTGTATTCGTACTCTAAGTACTTTGGTGCAACAGGCTGGCGTTTAGGCGTGATTGGTGTACACGAAGACAATAATTTCGACCGCATGATTCGAGATCTTCCAGAAGACACTCGAAGCACGTTATCTCAGCGATACCAAGGCATTGCACTTGAGCCGAGTAAGATTAAGTTCATTGACCGTTTAGTAGCAGACAGCCGTGCAGTAGCACTGAACCATACCGCCGGTCTTTCAACACCTCAGCAGATTCAAATGACAATGTTCTCGCTGCTGTCTTTGATGAAGGATGGCGAAGAGTACAAGCGACTCGCAAAACAAATTGTGCGTCGTCGCTACCACACTCTAATACAGAAGAACTTAGCCGCGCCAATCGTTGCTGAAGGCGATCAAACCGGAGCGTTCTATTACGTGGAGATTGATCTGAAAGAGATTGCTCAAACGATTCACAGCAACGACTTC
>NZ_JBFRTU010000450.1:0-382 GCF_041474275.1 Vibrio sp. 10N.222.52.B7
GTGATGAATGCTCGACACAGATGGTAGATGTTTTAGCCAAGTACACGACGACAACTGATTCCCAAGATCAAGGAGACACTCCAGTGAAACTGATTGATTCCAAAGTGATAGAGGGTGACCTATCGATCCTTGGATTGGATAAAATGAAACAGATCGTTGTGCTGTTCGAGGAGAGCAGTAACCTTACCTTGAATGAATTAGTCGAGGCAAGCGAAGCCGATAACGGACGAGAAGTGAAGTCTTTGGCGCACAAGCTCAAAGGATCGGCGGGCAGTTTGGGTTTATTAGCGCTGTACAATTTGTGTCAGAGCATCGAAGCAAGCGAAGAACCATTATTGCTGTACCGAGATAACGACCACGCTTTATCTGAATTGGTTATAGA
>NZ_JBFRTU010000451.1:0-546 GCF_041474275.1 Vibrio sp. 10N.222.52.B7
ATTCTTATCTCACGAAGATCAGAATGGCTTTTTGTTTCCAGATTAGCGATTAACTTTCAGCGATGATGACTTGATTCCTACCCGACTCTTTCGCTTGATATAATGCATCATCCGCGGCTTTGAGGTACTTCTTGTAAGTATCTTGATTGAGTTGCTCATGAGCAATACCAATCGACGCTCCTATCGATGTGGTGAGGTCCAAAGAGCCGGAGTGCGTATCAATGGGTGTTTCGGAAATAGCTAAACGGATAACGTTCAACTGTTGCTCAGGATCAATGGAACCGGACAGCAACATAACAAACTCTTCACCACCCCAGCGAGCCACTACATCATTTGGGAATAAGTGCTGTTTTACTCGCCTTGCGACTTCCACTAAAACCTCATCACCAATATCATGGCCAAAGGTGTCATTAACGCGCTTAAAGTGGTCAAGATCTAGAATGACGAGACTGATCCCAAACCGTGAAGTATTAAATGGCATTGGCTGAGTTAACAACTGTTCTAGATAGCGTCGGTTGTATAAACCCGTTAGCGCACACGTTGTAG
>NZ_JBFRTU010000452.1:0-223 GCF_041474275.1 Vibrio sp. 10N.222.52.B7
CTGTCGATGACTCTTATGTTGAGTTGGTTTTTTCCTTTTGTTGCTTCTGCTGCCGATATCTTCGATCTCCAAAAAAGTGGTGACGTTGAGCTTATCGCTTGGGTAGGGGAAAAGCCAAAGTCAGGCGATAAGATAACGCCGACTAAAGTGAGCGTTAATGAGCAGGTAATTCTGAATATTGAGGTGGCGACGCCGCGTTGGTTAACGGGAGGGACTCGAATCT
>NZ_JBFRTU010000453.1:0-482 GCF_041474275.1 Vibrio sp. 10N.222.52.B7
GCGCTATATCTCAGATATTTACCAATCAAACAACTTGACTGGCGAACTTCTGAACCTCAATCAAAATGAACGTCAATGGGTAAAGTCTAATCCAGTTTTGAAAATCGGTATTGATCCTAACTCTTTGCCTTATGAGGCCGTGTCGGGCACCGGAGAATACATCGGGATGATCGATGATTACCTTAAGCTAATTGAACAGAAAACAGGCTTACGCATGAAGCATGTCGATGTCGGCAGTTGGCAAGAGACTCGACGACTCGTGGATCACAGACAAGTGCACCTTGTCTCCGCCGCGGTGGAAAATCGTTCACTTGGCGAAAACGTGAAAGCGGGCAAACAGTTATTTTCTAGTCGTTTGGCGATTGCCTCTAGGCGAGATGTGAATAGCCTTGTCTTAGAAGAAGCTGCTGGTTGGAAAATCGGAATTTTAGAGGGAGGCGCCAACACAGAAGCCATCGTAGACAGTTACCCAGATATAAACT
>NZ_JBFRTU010000454.1:0-275 GCF_041474275.1 Vibrio sp. 10N.222.52.B7
GCAAAGCCTAACCATTTCAACTGAATCAGTAAAAGGAACTATTCGCTTAAGCACGCCAGACGTTCCGTTCATTGGCGATGTTCTTGCTGATTTTGTGGTCGACTATCCTAATATATCTCTGTTCTGTGAACACAGTACGTCCATCGAAAGCGCACTCAACAGTGATCCAGATATCATGATTAGCTTTGAGCGAGGATCGCTGGATGATAGGGATTGGATTTCTCGTCCTTTATGCCAATGGGAGAGTGCTGTTTTGGCTTCTCCAACTTGTTTGG
>NZ_JBFRTU010000455.1:0-434 GCF_041474275.1 Vibrio sp. 10N.222.52.B7
TGAAGGCAGCGGAATTTCGATTGATGCGGTGGTTGCGGATTTTATTTCTGGCGCGGTTGAAGCGATTAGCCCCGATTTTACCGACCACGAGTGGGACATCATTGAAGGGCAGGGTTCTTTGTTCAACCCTTCGTTTGCAGGCGTGAGTTTGGGGTTATTGCATGGTGCACAAGCCGACGCTTTGGTGTTGAGTCATGAAGTCGGGCGACCACATATTCGCAACCTTCCTCACGCTCAATTGCCAAGCATAGAACAGACCATTGAAGCTAACTTGCAAGCCGCGCGATTGACGAATCCAGACGTGAAACTGGTCGGCATCTGTTTAAACACATCGGCGATTAGCATCGAAGAGGCTGAGACATTATGCCAAAAATGGACCAAACTCTATCAAGTGCCCGTGACGGATCCAGTGCGTTTTGGTGTACAACACATTA
>NZ_JBFRTU010000456.1:0-586 GCF_041474275.1 Vibrio sp. 10N.222.52.B7
GAATGGCGTAATCCGCCGCAAGTAAGCTTGTCAGTTCGTAATCAAAACCTGCTTCGTAGTTATTACCTGTCATCGCCTTAGTATCAGACTGGTCAACGTCGGATGCCGCTTTCATCGTTAGCGTTTCTGGCAGTGATGCACCTTTAAACAAACGACCGTAACCAAGACGAAGTTTTAGATTGTCCGTGGTTTGGTATTCCCCTTTGAACTTTGGAGACAGCTGGTCGAAATCCCCCGTGTATACACCACCCAGCTTATGAACGTCGTAACGCAGACCTGTGGTTAAGCGGAAATCGCTGAATTCATACATATCTTGCACGTAAAGGCCGTACGCTGTAATCGTGCCGCCATCCATACCGTACTTCTTGGTTTCACCTTGCTTTGAACCGCTTTGGTAAACGCCATCGCCAGCATCAATCCATTGTTCAGCTTTGTAACCATCAAGACCGTAAGTAAGCTCATGCTCACCAACCCAAGAAATGTTACGAATGTCACCACCGATGGTTGTCACGTTGTATTCACGATCTGGAATAGATAAGTCACCGTCTTTAGTGAACTCCCAAGAGCCATTAACTTGGTTCCAATC
>NZ_JBFRTU010000457.1:0-338 GCF_041474275.1 Vibrio sp. 10N.222.52.B7
CCAACACCGCACCAGCAGACGCGCCAGATGACAAGCCAAACAGAAACGGATCCGCCAGATCATTTCGTGTCGAGGTTTGAAGCAACGCTCCAACCATCGCCAGCCCTGCACCCGCGATAACCGCTAACAATGCTCTAGGTAACCTTAGATCGATCAGTATTCGACTGGTCATATCCGGCGTTGGATCAGTGAAAGAGCTCAGCCCTACAATCACTTCCTTAAAAGACAAAGGGACTGAGCCAAATTGTAAACTCATCATGAAGGCGAGCAGCATGGCAGTGATACCTGTTAGCCATGCTGCTCGATATTTATCAAATAAAATCAAAGGGCTACTACTC
>NZ_JBFRTU010000458.1:0-224 GCF_041474275.1 Vibrio sp. 10N.222.52.B7
AGCCAAAGTTCCAAGAGTAACTTACCCCCAAGTCGACACTCGCCCAGCCAGAGGTGGTCGCACAGTCAGTAACGATACCTAAATCATCTTCACATTGAGGGACATTATCCATCGCTTGCGCCCAATTAACCTGCGCATAAGCGGAGAAGGCGCTATCGTCATAAGCCACCTCGGCATTGCCTTCCCAAGGAGTTAGTGTGCGAACTTTTTCTCCATCCTCATCT
>NZ_JBFRTU010000459.1:0-315 GCF_041474275.1 Vibrio sp. 10N.222.52.B7
ATCATCACATTGGTGTGGTAAATCGGCTGACCAGACGGTAACGCCGTTTGGAACGAAACCACGCGAGAATAACCAATACGCTTCGCATAATCTTCTAATACTTCACGGTCGCAACGCTGAGAAAGCGCAGCATAGATCGTCTTATTGATGTGATCGATAACCATCACACCGGTGCTCTCTAGATAAGAACCTTGAGCAACGTACGACTCCATAGACTCACTGTGGTTAACAATGCGACCTGACGCTTCCAACACTTCAATAAGAGCAGTAGGCTTAACTTCATGCTGACGGTTTTCACAGGCCATAGGGAAAGCT
>NZ_JBFRTU010000460.1:0-284 GCF_041474275.1 Vibrio sp. 10N.222.52.B7
TCATGAGTAACCCTTTTTTAATGTTCGCATACAAACAGAAAACGGGACTTATGAAGCGATGTGGATAAAAAGTGTACTTCAGATACAGCAAACGCAAATGAATCATAAAGATAAGATATTAAATGTTGAACCATTTCCAATTAATTTCTCTAATATCGCCCATTAACCAACGAACACAAACCTAGACTTTATAACCAATTAAGTCATTCATCTTTATTAATTCCACTTCGAAACATTTAATACAAATTAAAAACCACCGATCTATTTTGAACGGTGTTTTTTAT
>NZ_JBFRTU010000461.1:0-260 GCF_041474275.1 Vibrio sp. 10N.222.52.B7
AATAGAGCAAAGCTCCATCAGATATTGCTTGTCTTGACAGTATTCAATCGCTAACGCCAGGTTTGACAAGCTTTCGATTGCAACTCGTTTGGTTCGAGCATGTCTTACTGAAGGTTTTGAACGCGCTGATTGCCTCAACGAATCAAGCGTGGAAGTGATAGGAGGTTGTGTGGCACTAGCGTCATCATTCGGATCGTCAAGTTCTCGATGTGGCACTTCTGTTGGCGCCGTTTCTCTTTCTGTTTGATTGGTTGTAATAA
>NZ_JBFRTU010000462.1:0-275 GCF_041474275.1 Vibrio sp. 10N.222.52.B7
GCGTCAATGGAAGGGATAACCAAGCGATTAGTTAGTGGCTCTATTTGCTTACGCACAACCGGAATGACTGTCCAGTCGTGCTCTCTAGCCAACTCAACAACTCTAGAGCCGACAAAACCTGTGCTACCTGTGACTAGAATATTCATAACAAAACGGCCTCAATAGAACAAATAATGAGCAAAATTAATAGCAATGCTCCTGAGCACCACAGAACCACCAATAACATCTAGCTTACCGCACTCAACAGCATTAAAATATCTTGAATAAAACATTGT
>NZ_JBFRTU010000463.1:0-404 GCF_041474275.1 Vibrio sp. 10N.222.52.B7
GTTTAGACTGATCTTCCGTTTTACTTGCTTGCTGTAAGAGCTCATCGTAATCGGGATTGCAGTAGCCACTTTCGTTTGCCGTGTGACCACAAGTGAACGCCTCTAACAGTGCAGAAGGCTCTGGGTAGTCACCAAATGCCCATGAGCGTGCAACTTGATAGTCACCAGCGCCTTTTGCCGCAACATACGCTTTCCACTCCATGTTTTCCAATTCTACCTTCACACCCAGCGGCTTCCACATCGATGCAATCGCTATTGCTATCTTTTTGTGATTTTCACTGGTGTTATAAGTCAGTGTGAATTTGAGTGGGTTGCTCTCGTTGTATCCAGCGTCAGCAAGTAGTGTTTTGGCTTTTGTTAAACGCTGCGTGCTGTCTAAAGAGTTGAATTCGGATAAAGGCGCT
>NZ_JBFRTU010000464.1:0-303 GCF_041474275.1 Vibrio sp. 10N.222.52.B7
TTCCAACTCTGGCAACCTAGCTCCACGTGCGTTATTCCCAGCGAAAGGCCTAGTGCCAGATGAAGATTACAAGGTACTTTACTCAGGTAAGCATGACCAATCGATTCTAGGCGTCTTTAATGGAGATTATGACGCAGCACCTGTGGCATCGGACGTGTACGATCGTATGGTAGCAGCAGGTCGTGTTGACGATTCTGAACTGAAGATCATCTACCGTAGCCCACGCTTCCCAACGTCTGCGTTTGGCTATGCTTACAACCTAAAACCAGAGCTCGTTGAGAAGATCAACGAGGCTTTCTTTAG
>NZ_JBFRTU010000465.1:0-325 GCF_041474275.1 Vibrio sp. 10N.222.52.B7
CGCGAGAGATTGTTGAGCAAGTAAATCATTAAGCAGATCAGTCGCTAGCCCAAAGCGTTAGCGGGATTTGAGAATACAACGCATACAAAAAGAGCGAGAAGCTTGCCTCTCGCTCTTTTTTCATCTATCTATTGTGACAATTGTTGCTCTACAAGCGTCTTCCAGAACCCAACGCCATGTTCCAGAATATTGTCGTTGAAATCGTAGTGTGGGTTATGAAGCGCAGTGCCTCCACATTCACCAACACCATTCCCAACTAGCACATAGCACCCTTTTACTTCGCGTAACATGAACGAGAAATCCTCACTGATGGTGAAGCGTTCAC
>NZ_JBFRTU010000466.1:0-250 GCF_041474275.1 Vibrio sp. 10N.222.52.B7
TGCATGAGCACCATCTTAATTGCAATCATTGCACTCGCCGTTTTAGCCGCCGTTTTTGGCGCTATCTTAGGCTTTGCTTCTATCCGCTTTAAAGTGGAAGCCGATCCGATCGTTGATCAAATCGACACTATATTGCCGCAAACTCAGTGTGGTCAGTGTGGTTACCCTGGTTGTCGCCCATACGCAGAGGCGATCGCTAACGGAGATAAGATCAACAAGTGTCCTCCCGGTGGCCAAGCAACCATTGAGA
>NZ_JBFRTU010000467.1:0-345 GCF_041474275.1 Vibrio sp. 10N.222.52.B7
ATACTCAACGGCAAACAAAGGTTGTTAAATTCAAACGAAGAAATTGAGCTGTGTGAAGAGTTTCAAGGTAAGACTTTATTGATCGTAAATACGGCAAGCCAATGCGGTTTCACGCCTCAGTTCGAGCAACTTGAGCAGCTTCACCAAACGTATAAAGATCAAGGATTCACGGTTGTTGGTTTCCCAAGCAATGATTTTCGCCAAGACAGAGGAAGCGAGAATCAATCCGCCAAAATCTGCTACCTAGATTATGGCGTCACCTTTCCAATGATGGCGCGCGCGTCACTCTCTGGGCCAAACGCAAATCCAGTCTTTGCCGAAATCCAACAACAAGCCGGTATCAAA
>NZ_JBFRTU010000468.1:0-307 GCF_041474275.1 Vibrio sp. 10N.222.52.B7
AAGCCAGTGAGACATAGCCAAGTAGTGAGATAAACACCATACTCCAGCCAAAGTGGAAGTTAATAAACCCACCGATAACAGGCGCGATCAAAGGTGTTATAGAGGCAACCATCGCAATATAAGACATCGCCAAAGGCAAGTCTGCGCCGTTGAATCTATCGCGCGTCGAGGCACGAGCAAGTACAGCGCAACAGCCAGTTCCTAGGCCTTGCAGAAATCGCCCCATCACCATATTGGTAAACGAGTGGCTGAAGAAAATGATCATCAATAGTCCCAGCATGGCGATTAATAATCCGCTCAGCAGTAC
>NZ_JBFRTU010000469.1:0-260 GCF_041474275.1 Vibrio sp. 10N.222.52.B7
GCAAGAGTGGTGTACGCAGCGGCTCCAGCATTTATGTGTACTGGCTTTGGAATTTACTAACCAACAACAAGAACCGCGCTGGAAAGAAGAGTCAAAAAAATTGATCGAATCGCATGTGCGTTTTATGGCAAGCCAACACCAGAACGATGATCAAGGTACAGCTCGACGTCAACTCCACTGATCCACTCCACGGTTTAACCCTGATCGATCAAACACCAAAGCAGAATCCCTTCCCAAACAGGATCCGTAGAAAGCATGAT
>NZ_JBFRTU010000470.1:0-264 GCF_041474275.1 Vibrio sp. 10N.222.52.B7
TGTGGTATCACGGGCGACCAGTCATGGTGACGCGTAATGATCATGGTTTAGGTTTGTACAATGGTGATATTGGTATCTGTATGCTCGAAGCCGATTCAACGACTTTAGAGTCAAATAGTGCGAATTCCACACCTAGACTGAAGGTGTATTTTGAGTTGCCAGATGGCAGTGTGAAAGCCGTGCTTCCAAGCAGAGTTCCCGATCATGAGACCGTTTATGCGATGACGATACACAAATCTCAAGGCAGTGAATTTGATCTGACCT
>NZ_JBFRTU010000471.1:0-340 GCF_041474275.1 Vibrio sp. 10N.222.52.B7
CGACAGGTTGTATTTGAAAACATCGTACTCCATCGACTCTAAGTCCAATTCATCGGTTTTATTAAGCTCTATCGATGCCGACTGATCACCATTGATCAAAATATCAAACTCCATTGGAAACCGATTGAACTCCGACAACCAACCGATATGACCCGCGAACCAATGCGCCGGTAAGTATCGTCCTTGAACACCAATCAAGTCTTTGCCATTTTGCCTCATAAAGGCACTACCCACGGTGAAGTAATCGGCAAGCCCATATTCGATCGACACAGCGCCCGCTCGGTCTGCACCTTCATTGCCTACCACTTGCACGCCCCACTCATTACTTGGCAGAAATGCA
>NZ_JBFRTU010000472.1:0-213 GCF_041474275.1 Vibrio sp. 10N.222.52.B7
ACATAACCCAAATAATGATGATTATTTAGGTGATGACTAAGTAATAAGCGGCTCTCTAAGGAGCCGTTTTTTTAACTTGTTCACAAGGCATTGATGGTTAGCCGTTTAGGCTCTCAATAAAAAACCACACATCCTATTGTTGAAATGTGTGGCCATTTAGAACTGCTTTACTGCGAACTAAAGCTGGTTTAGGTGTTACTCCATATCACCTAA
>NZ_JBFRTU010000473.1:0-230 GCF_041474275.1 Vibrio sp. 10N.222.52.B7
AACCTAACCAAGGTGTCACGCTAGCGAATGAAACCAGCGGTGTTATTGACCAAATCTCTTTTGGTTCTGGTACTGATGTTAAAAATGACCAGCTTCTTGTTCGTCTTGATTCTGGCGTAGAAAAGGCAAATCTAAAGAGTTCTGAAGCTCGCCTGCCTGCGGCAAAAGCAAAATACAAACGCTACCAAGGCTTGTATAAGAAAGGTTCTATTTCAAAAGAAGCATACGAT
>NZ_JBFRTU010000474.1:0-449 GCF_041474275.1 Vibrio sp. 10N.222.52.B7
CTGGCCGTTCTCAAACTCCCCCATAAAAAACAGACACTCGGCTAACGGCCTTGATTGCTCTTCCGACAGGTTACGTATAAGAGGGTGTTCATTATTTAGAGTAATATAGTGGTCATCTTCATATCCAGGTTCCCATAGCGAACCATCACTTGTTTTAGCTAGGCGAACATCAATATCTTCGATCAGAGGAGCAACTATTCTGTAGTTGCTCAAATGCTCTCCTCGACCAGAGCAAAGGATACGGAAGTCCAACAACCCATTAAAAATAGCTACTAAAGCATCACCAAATCCAGCTCTGTAAATACCATAACGATCCGCAATAATATTGCCAAACATATCCATGTTAGCGGTACCAACACTCTCGCAACCTAGTATCAAAGTGTAATGTGCTTTTACCGCTTCAGGCATAAAGATACGAGCATATTTTTTTCCTTGGTGTTGAAGTGCTT
>NZ_JBFRTU010000475.1:0-313 GCF_041474275.1 Vibrio sp. 10N.222.52.B7
AGCATCTGATGAAGAGTTTCCAAACAAAGAGAACTATGAACTGATCGTCAATGCCAATATTGATGGATCATTAACCCTAACAGAAACGTTTTCTATGGGGGCAACGGCTAACATGGCTTACGGTGAAGAGAACACCAATTACAACCTCAAAGGCTATCTAAAGAACATCTTGATGGGCAATTTGGCGCTAACTTTTGATACCGAATACATCTACAACACTACTGTCGCATCAGACCAAAGTAACGCCGAAATCTACAGCTCAATGAATCTAAACTACGATTTCTAAATAACGCTTCCCCCATCGATCATGCAA
>NZ_JBFRTU010000476.1:0-298 GCF_041474275.1 Vibrio sp. 10N.222.52.B7
GGTTTGACGTTGTCAGTTCACTCTGCTGTTGGTTTTGTTCCTGAATTGGTGCCGTGCTAGTACTCACAACGACTACAGCCCCAACAATTGCGGGAATAAGAACTAGGTAACCAATAGACAGAATTAAGTCGGTGTGTTGTGCGTTAAGCAGCAAAATATCATACGACATAATGCTATCCACGAGAGCCGAAAACAGTAAGGCGATACCTGCCGTACGCTCAGCATACAAAACATTCGATACATCACTCAGCCTGACGTGCTCTGGGAAGTTAAACGATGATTTCAACAACAAGCAGCC
>NZ_JBFRTU010000477.1:0-243 GCF_041474275.1 Vibrio sp. 10N.222.52.B7
GCCAAAGTAAAGGCATGGGCTCACTTATCTTGGTTGCGCTAGAGTCACTGGCACGTCAAGAAGGGGCGAAGCGTTTGGTGTGTAATGCACGTGAAGATGCGATCTCATTCTATGAGAAGAATGAGTTTGAACGTCGTGGTGAAATTAACGATCAACGCGGCCCTGTGCGTCACCAACAGATGGTGAAACATCTTGACCCAATGGCAGACGTACTACGCAAGCCTGAGTGGTGTAATGAGCTTC
>NZ_JBFRTU010000478.1:0-474 GCF_041474275.1 Vibrio sp. 10N.222.52.B7
GAGTAGTGGCGTCAAGGTACCTGAATCTAAATGCGTTTTTGCGCCTAGCGCTTTGACATTTATCTCTTTTTCTTCCCAAAGCACCATCATCACAATGTATTGCAAGTAAGTAAGTTCAAGTGCTTTCAGCAAAGGTTGATACGCTCTACTCATTGCATTCGATGCACTATACAGCGCGAAACACACCTGATTATCCAGCTTTAGATAGTCATCTTGGTCGCTCATGATCGCCTCACCAATAATTTAAATTGTGCACAATATACTTGCGCGCTCAAATTTTATCAATTAAGCTAGCTTTAAAATTAAGTTGCACACAATTTAATTGTACAAAATCATAATTAAGGACTAAAACAATGACAACACTCTACACAACTTCTGCAACAGCAACGGCGGGTCGTAACGGCCAAGTTTCTACTGATGACAATCTGCTTTCAGTGGCGTTGAGCTACCCTAAAGAAATGGGCGGAACAGGTG
>NZ_JBFRTU010000479.1:0-235 GCF_041474275.1 Vibrio sp. 10N.222.52.B7
AATGGTTACGAGCTGGTGAAGTTTTTCTTCTTGATGACGTTTGCTGCGGCGATTCCAGCGATCGTTTCTGGTGGTATCGCTGAGCGTGCACGTTTCTATCCAATACTCATCGCAACACTGTTCACCGTAGGCTTTGTTTACCCATTTTTTGAAGGGATCATCTGGAATGGTAATTTTGGTTTCCAAGATTGGCTTGAAGCGCAATTCGGTTATGGATTCCATGACTTCGCAGGCT
>NZ_JBFRTU010000480.1:0-250 GCF_041474275.1 Vibrio sp. 10N.222.52.B7
TAATGGCAGGTAACAAAGCAAGAATCGGCGGCAACTGAATAATAGCGACCAGTAACACCGCTAGCGCCCACAATGCCGCGGCTGGAACACCCGCGATAACCAAACCAATTGCCGACATGATAGATTGAATCACAGCAACACCAATCACACCTTGCACAACGCTGCGCACAGTCGATTTAGATAACTGCACGAGCTCTACGCCTTTGCCATCCGTTAAACGAACCACTAATTGAGTCACACCGGTTGGACA
>NZ_JBFRTU010000481.1:0-283 GCF_041474275.1 Vibrio sp. 10N.222.52.B7
ATCTGGAAGGCTGCCAAGAGCGCCATGTGCAAGCCATTACGAACCCAGAATCTGTTAACGCCAGCCAACTCTTTAGCCTCAGTGCCGAGTTTCACGAGCAGCTTGCCGCATGTTCAGGAAATCGCTTCTTATTGAGCACCATGCAGCAACATAATCGCCTTCGTAAAGCGACTGACCTGGTTTCGATGCACATCCAATCATCAGTCATTAAATCGTGTCAGCGACGCCTAGAGATCATTGAATTAGTACTTGAAGGTAACAACCACGTAGCATCAGCAAAGCT
>NZ_JBFRTU010000482.1:0-367 GCF_041474275.1 Vibrio sp. 10N.222.52.B7
GTCGAACCTATTGGTGATCTCGTTTCTGAATGTTTTTACGCTAAAGATATGGGTAAATTGCATACAGGTCGCGGAGCCTCTCCTGAATGGTATCAGAAACTACCTAGCCCTTGGAATAAGTCAGTTACTTGGATTGACAGTTCAAGCGCATGTGCAAATGGTGGTGAAAAACAAAAAGGAAATGGACGCTATTATAACCCCCGAGAGATTCAAATTTTACTAGAAGCATTACAGACCTTAGCTGACGATGACACGATAGATCAATTAGAAAACACCATCACAGCAGAACAGCCTTATCCAATAGGTATTATTACTATGTATAGGCAGCAAAAAGAGGAAATTGAAAACGCAATTAGCCGTGCAGAAT
>NZ_JBFRTU010000483.1:0-296 GCF_041474275.1 Vibrio sp. 10N.222.52.B7
GGTACTGAGTTCAACCACGAATTTTGGACTGAATGCCAACCAGTTCGCAGCACTTACCCTGCTTGTCGTGCCGTGATCGCTGCTGGTTTTCAAGACCATTACGAAGCGATGCTTGAAGCAATTCAACACGCTTACTACCTTCGTGCAATGTTGCCACACAGTCAAGAAACGCATTTGCAGTTAGCTGAAGAGCTAGGGATGAATGTACAACAGTTTGAAAATGATCTTTCTAGTAAGTTATTGGAAAGCGAATTAGATGACCAGTTAGGCTTTAAAGAAGCGATCGGTGTGCATTC
>NZ_JBFRTU010000484.1:0-244 GCF_041474275.1 Vibrio sp. 10N.222.52.B7
TCTCTGACCCTTTTCCTTCTTCTTTACGCTCTTGCTCCGCTTTCTTGTCTTTCTGCTTTTCTAATCCCGACTTTTCTTCGTCATTATCCATATCATCTTCAAGCTTTTCTTTCTTATCTTTGAGCTTCTCTTTACTCTCTTCGAGGGCTTCTTTCTCGTCTTCCAAATCGTCGAGTTCTTTATCTAATTTCTGCTTATCTTTTTTGTTCTTACTTTTTTTCGCTTTCTTATTTTTCTCTTCGAT
>NZ_JBFRTU010000485.1:0-236 GCF_041474275.1 Vibrio sp. 10N.222.52.B7
TCGCTACCCATCAGCAAAATGCCGTTGGCAGTAAATTCTGTCTTATGAACACTTTCGCCTTCTAAGAACGCGCCGTAAACCGGTAGGTTCGCTTGTTCTAAATAAGCCGGTAAGTCTGTTTGGCTTACGTGTACTCGGCCAAAGCTACCCATAGTTGCACTGATGGTCTTAGGGTTGTATGGGTCTGCACAATCGCTGCTCGCAACGATATGCTTAATGCCATACCAGTCTGCTAC
>NZ_JBFRTU010000486.1:0-352 GCF_041474275.1 Vibrio sp. 10N.222.52.B7
CATTAATATAGCGAGTGTCGCTGACCCTGCAACATTCAGTGGAGACTCCACAGGAGTGGCAAAAGAAGACATAACACTTCAAGCTTCAGGTACGTTGACGGCGAGTGACCCTGATGGAACCGCAGGGTTTACCGCGGTACAGGGCGGAGCTGGAATAGCCGGAAGCAAAGGCTATGGGCACGCTCATATCGATGTAAATGGTCACTGGACTTACGACCTTGACAACAACCATCCTATAGTTCAACAGCTTGGCGAAGGTCAGACAGACACTGAAACCATCACGGTTCAATCTGCAGATGGCACGCACCATGATATCGTGGTTACCATTACCGGAACCAATGACGCACCGATT
>NZ_JBFRTU010000487.1:0-484 GCF_041474275.1 Vibrio sp. 10N.222.52.B7
CTATTGGGTTCAACAGACTGCGTTTCACTAGCAGATAAGCTCCAATCGCAAAGCCAAAAATAGAAACCAGCACAAGCCCTGCAAGTGCGATGTATGGTGTATCAACCTGAGAGTTGGTGATCACAGTATGGCGATTACTTCCTATCACCACATACAAATAACCCACCGTCGACCCTAGCTCTTCAATCGCCGCCACAGAAAATACTTTAGGAGAGCCTGGGTTGATCGGGTCTTCGCCCAAAATAGGATAAGGCTCGTCATTTAAGAACTGTTGAATGGGCGCTAGATCTATCTGATTGGCTAACACAGTGCCTTCAGGTGCTGCATTGGTGGTGATATTGCCCTGACTATCCAGAAAATAGATATCAAAATCAGGCCCTATCAACATCAAGGTATGGAATATAGATTTGAGTGCTTTGGGGTTGTAGTCGGTACCAATCATGAGAGGATTATCATCGCGCATATGAACCGCGAGCTCTTTATG
>NZ_JBFRTU010000488.1:0-250 GCF_041474275.1 Vibrio sp. 10N.222.52.B7
TTGTAAGAGTGAACTTGCTCACCGGTTGTCACGCCTGCTGGGCAGTTACTGACATTTTCACCACACATTTGAATAAAACCAGTGCCTAAGAAATCGCCCACAAACACATTGTCACCACCATCAATACTAACGCCCCAAGCTGCATAAATATCATTATCCAATAAGTTAGATTTAACTACTTTACCGTCAGGTGAAATCATTGTTACGTTACCTGTTTTTGGTATAGCCGCTTGGTGTGCAAAAATGTTGT
>NZ_JBFRTU010000489.1:0-244 GCF_041474275.1 Vibrio sp. 10N.222.52.B7
TTGCGCCGTATTCAGCACACACACCATAGATACCTGCCGCTTCCATCTCGACGCCAACAATGCCGTATTTGTCCATCACTTCGAACATATCTGGATCTGGCGTGTAGAACAACTCCGCCGAGAACAGGTTACCCACTTTTACGTCTACACCACGCGCTTTTGCTGCATATTCTGCCGCACGCACCATTTTGTAATCTGCGATAGCCGCGAAGTCATGACCTTTAAAGCGAATACGGTTCACTTT
>NZ_JBFRTU010000490.1:0-466 GCF_041474275.1 Vibrio sp. 10N.222.52.B7
AGTTGGATGATTTCTTCCTCAGAACGGTTTGGCTGTTTGAGCGTATCAAACGGCTGAGAGAAGCCAGCAAAACTCAAACAACAGAGAAGTAATAAAAAACGAGTATTCATAGTGTCCGCCCTTTATTGGTATTGGTAGCTGTTAGGGCTTAAATCACATGGAATGCCGAAATTGTTCTGATTGATGACGGCAAACTTCAACGCCCCAAACATATTGAGCTGTTGGCGAGTGACGGCGTCGTACCATTCTGAGATAGGAGAAATCCAATACAGGTCATCATCAGCCGCAACATCAAGCAGTGCGCTCTTAAGGTATGGGTAGTAAATCATGCAGCTACGACCCGGTTTATCGGTAAAGTTTTCGTTTGTATTGCTTAACTTATCAAGCGTTTGATTGAATTCAGACGTTGGATTAAAGATGGCATCGATAGAGCGCTCGATACGGGCATCATAGCTATCAGGGATAA
>NZ_JBFRTU010000491.1:0-896 GCF_041474275.1 Vibrio sp. 10N.222.52.B7
AATGAAATCATCACTAGGCCGCCAGCGCCTAAGCACGGTCAAGTCAATGATGCCTCAGACACCTTCGATTGGCAGCTTGTGCGTGGCTTCACTCACAACACAGATTACGAATATTCATTGGATTCAGGGAAGACTTGGACAACGGTAATTCGTAAGCCGATTGTTGTAGGGAAACTGGCGTTCGACAAAGGAGCCGTTCAAGTTCGAGTTGCTGCGTCTAACGTTCGTAATACCCCTGCCGGAAAGCCCATGCTTTCAGACAAAGCGTTTACGCTAACGACAGTGCCTGCTGCTCCAGCTTGGATTAGTGTGAATAACGCGATCAATCAATTTGATTGGGCATTTGTCGACTCGTTTAATGAACTAGGTTTGTATGAATATTCATTAGATAACGGCTCAAGCTGGACGCAAGCAACTGAAAAACCTCAAGACATTCCAGATCTAGATATTCCAGTTGGACATCTAAAAGTTCGTGTAGCCAAAGATGACTCGCTAGGTCACCCAACAGGATTAAGTTCAGCATCAGAACAATCGATGACGGTAACCCCAGTCCAACCCGCGCAACCAGTACTAGATTTTGCTAACGACAGCACCAATCAAATCAATTGGCTTTGGGTTAATGGATACAAGGATCCGTCTTTCTACGAGATTAATCTAGGTAATGGTTGGCAGGACGTAACTGCACTGCCGTATCTTGTTGGCAATGTTTCACTTCCTGCAAACACGATTTCGGTTCGCGTTAAGTCAAATGCACTGGATGCCCGCCCCGCGGGAGTTCCGTTGGTTATCAGCTCTGTATTCACTCGCTCAGAAAATCAACCTATAGCACCAACCTCACCGATTGTTGACGATGCAGAAAACACATTCGCATGGACAGACGTTGAAGGATTTACGGG
>NZ_JBFRTU010000492.1:0-396 GCF_041474275.1 Vibrio sp. 10N.222.52.B7
GATTTGAGCAGCGGCTGTATCTTGACGACCTACCGAAACAGCACCAAAGTTACCTTCAAGGCCAGCGTACATATAGCGTTGTTTAAAGTTATCAGTTTCATCGTTATCCGCTGAAGAATTTACGCCTTGTTCTGCTTCGTAGAAACCGAAACCAGATAAATCGCTAGTGATTTCAGTAGTACCGCCAACATTTAAACGCACTCGGCTTTTATTTTTCATGGTTCCGTCGATTTCTTTACCGCCTGAACCAATGAAATCACCACGGAATTCTGCACGACCACCAATCTTAAGCTCAGTACCATCAGAGCTGTAAACTGTTGCTGCTAGAGAAGAACCTGAAACTAGTGCCGCTACCACTGCAGAAGCTAGAACTGCCTTTTTCATAATCACTTACCT
>NZ_JBFRTU010000493.1:0-338 GCF_041474275.1 Vibrio sp. 10N.222.52.B7
GTAGGTGACTTTCCGGTCGCGTTAAATGAGTACACATTTACAGGATCAAGTGAATCCGAATTAGAAACTGATTCTGGTTCTTCAAACAATCCAATTGGGATTACTGGCGGTAAGAATTATTCAGCTACTATTGGAGCAAAAGGCAGTGAGAATACTGCAATATCTATTAGCCAAGAACTATCTAACGGCCAGTACACATACTTATATTACAACCGTAACTCAGATGCACCTACAGGGGTTGAATTGATTGATAGTTCATTCTCAATCGAAGCTGTGATAAATCAACAGGCCCGCCTAGACGGTACTTTCTATGGTGATGACGTAGCTCTATTCGATTT
>NZ_JBFRTU010000494.1:0-337 GCF_041474275.1 Vibrio sp. 10N.222.52.B7
TTCCTCTAGTTGGTGATGAGCTAAACCTATTATCGAATGACATTATGTACTTCGCAGCCAAAGAAAAAATCACCGAATTTGAAAACCAATCACATTACGTGTTTACCTACCACTCATCAGAATTTTCTCGTTTCCACCATAAAAAACAAGATGCAATCTCACTGATTAATAAATACGACAATCATGTGAAGCACTCTACCTCAATGTATATCGATCACCTACTTCTTGAAGCCGACACTGAGTATCGCCGGTTAGCTTCAGCGTATGACAGGCAGTTATCTAAACAAATGGCACGAATTGATTTAGAACTGTTGAAGTCAATCGGGCATATTTCCCC
>NZ_JBFRTU010000495.1:0-271 GCF_041474275.1 Vibrio sp. 10N.222.52.B7
ATGTATGACCGTGAATATGGATCGGGTGATGGTATTGGGTGACGTTCTTTAGATCGAATATGTAAGTCTTACCTAACTCTAAAGTCGTCAACGGCTCAGGAATATTGTCTTTGCTCATTCCTTCCCATGATCTTTTATTAGTAAGCCAAAACTTAGGCATCGATTTCCCATTTTTAGAAACTGGTGATACCGCACCTTCCCACTCGAACACAAAATCGATCTCTTCAGCATTAGCAAGATCTAGATTAGGTACCGGGTTAAGAGGTAACAA
>NZ_JBFRTU010000496.1:0-478 GCF_041474275.1 Vibrio sp. 10N.222.52.B7
CTATTACCATTAGGGATACCGCTACCTAAGAATTCGACGCGAATCTGTTCGATATCTTTTAGATACTGGTTGTTCGTTTGCTCGGTTTTATCAAAGTTGTTGAGTGTGACATTCCATGATGAAAACGGAGTAGGTTGGAAGTAGGCGTATTCGAATTTATTCGCCACGGCACCATCGGTGATGATGCTAACATCGTTGGTTGTTGGATCATCTAGGCGGTAATAGAATGCGCGTGAAACAGGGTTAGAACTGAACTGATAGTCCTTGCTCTCATATCGGTCTAAATAGTTACCCGAACTGGAAACTCGTAAGTTGAGTTGCTTGCCATAAGGTAAGTTTTCACCCTCTAAGAACACTCGTACCGTGGAAAGCCTAACGCGGTCAAACGAACACAATTGGACTTGTTCTAGTGGAATGGTGAAGTTTAGTTGTCCGGTTGTTGCAAAGCTCTCTAGTTGCTCGGGGCTAGAAATGGTGT
>NZ_JBFRTU010000497.1:0-416 GCF_041474275.1 Vibrio sp. 10N.222.52.B7
GCTACTTACTCTTGGAAAATATCGAAGATATCAACATCATCTTATCAAAAATAGAGTCCAGTAAATGGGTAGTCTATGACGTTCCCTCAGATATAACCGGACAGAGTATTACCGTAATGCAGCTATTCAACCTGTTTAATATAAAGGGGATGATTTATCAAGATGCTCCTATTGAACACCTTACACGTTGTTTAAAAACAGTATGTGATGACGATCTATGGCTACCTAGGAAGTTAATGTCACATATTTTATCCAATGCGTGCTCTTATACTTTCAAGTCTCAGGTAATACTGTCTAACCTGACGAAAAGAGAGGCTCAAATATTTAAACGAGTTGTCAGAGGAGATTCAAATCTAGAGATATCAAGCGAACTATTTATTTCAGAAAGTACGGTAAAAACGCACGTATACAACATA
>NZ_JBFRTU010000498.1:0-1068 GCF_041474275.1 Vibrio sp. 10N.222.52.B7
ATACCAACCAATGCACTAGCACCGATACCAATCCACATGATCATGCCGCAGGTACGCATGGTTGCGATGGCACTCTCTTTCAGCATGTTGAAATTCAACTCACCACGGATAAGCGCACTGATCATGATACCAACCACACCCAAAGCCGAAGCTTCTGTTACTGAAGCGATACCCGTGTAGATACTACCTAGAACTGTTGCTACAGAAAGCAGTGGGAAGAACAGAGCCTTGAAGTAGCTTGGCTGATTTGCGATATCTTCTTCTGTCTCATCATCACTTGGAAGAGGAGCCAGAGAAGGATTCAGCTTACAGCGAATCAACACGTAGCCGATGTAACAGCCAGCAAGAATAAACGCAGGTAAGAAAGACGCTTTGAACAGGTCGCCAATCGATACGCTGGCTGTCATACCGTAGATGATCAGTACGATACTTGGTGGAAGCATAGTGCCAAGTGCACCACCCGCACAGGTTGTACCGATAGCCAGCTTACGGTCATAACCCAAGCGAAGCATTTGTGGCAGAGCAAGAATACCCAGTAGTACCGTTTCACCACCGATAACGCCTGACATCGAAGCCAATAGAACCGCAACTAATAGCGTTTGAACTGCAACACCACCACGAACCTTACGGCCAACAGATTTCATGGCATCAAACAGATCACGCGCGATACCCGAACGGTCTAATAAAGCCGCCATCAAAACGAACATCGGTACTGCTAAGAACACATAACCAGAAGCAAAACTGTAGGTACGGCTTGCGATCAAAGGTAAGGCATCAGGGCCAAACCAGCATAGAGTGAAGAAAATCGCGACAAAGCCTGTTACGAACGCTAGCTGCATACCGGTCAGTAGCAAGCCAATCATCATAACCAGCATGAGCAAGCTGCCCCATGCGATACCAATAGAAGATAAATCAAACATCGTCATTCTTCCTTAGACCCATCAACTCTTGGATTAGGTGCAATACAAACTGGACAACAAGAACACACAAAACGACAAAAATCAGGCCTTTCAGCAGCGCAGGATAAGGCGCGTTTAACACTGAACCTGATGTTTCAAGGCGGAATTC
>NZ_JBFRTU010000499.1:0-354 GCF_041474275.1 Vibrio sp. 10N.222.52.B7
TCACTACATTGCGGTTAATCTCTTCTGATACTGAGCTTTGCTCTTCAGCCGCGGACGCAATCTGATTGTTCATGTCGTTAATCACTTCAATCGCTTGGTTGATTTCCGACAAGGCGAGATGTGCTGCTTGGGTTTCCCCTTTGGTATCGTTCGCTTGCTTCTGGCTTTGCTCCATCAATATCACGATAGATTGAGTCTCTTGTTCTAAGCGAGCCAACATCGAACGAATCTCTTCTGTCGAACCTTGAGTGCGATTTGCGAGGTTACGCACTTCATCTGCCACGACAGCAAAGCCTCGTCCTGCTTCACCCGCACGTGCTGCCTCAATAGCGGCATTAAGCGCAAGTAAGTTGG
>NZ_JBFRTU010000500.1:0-584 GCF_041474275.1 Vibrio sp. 10N.222.52.B7
GAGCGGAAGTTATCTGCTTTTTTATGTAGGCCAGAAGCGGCTCTTGAACGAATATCAAAATTAGGGGCATCATTCATGGAAATGTATGCGTCTATGTCAGTGAACAGTTTCTCATCTGAGAACTCAAGGATTAGATTCAAGCATGCCAAGCCACAACAAGCAGTTTCTAAGGATGCCCAACCAGTCTGATATTTACCGACCTTACGTGTCCAACTAAGAAGTAAGCTTCGAATCTCAAGCGCTTCGATATCACAACCACGTTTATGAGCATCTACTGCGGATTCGAAGATATTATCTGCGATACGGTACGTTTCTATATATTTTATTGTTCCTTCGTCGTCAGGAATCCAAGAGAGCACACTAATCAACCAACTAGCCGATTTTCTTAGTTTGTCTCTATGATGATCATCGCAAATATCAGAACAAGAAACAGCCAGAAGTAGTTTTGTTGTGTGTACTACCCAGTGGATTAAATCGAACGTAAGTTGAGATCTTTTCTCAATAGCCTGCAATAGTACTTCTTTTTCTGTTTGATACAGTCCATCAGCCCACTCTTCTAAGTGGTGAACCACTCGTTGTGCGTT
>NZ_JBFRTU010000501.1:0-360 GCF_041474275.1 Vibrio sp. 10N.222.52.B7
ATATAGATATTGATCCGATTACTGAAGATTCAGTGATTAACGCAACTGAAGCTCAAGGGACGGTTACGATTACAGGTTCTATTACTGGTGAGGATTACGTTTCTGGAACAGTAACACTGACCATCAATGGCGTTGAGTATACAGGTCAAGTAATCGACGGGAAATATAGCATTGACGTCAATGGGTCTGACCTAAACTCCGATAGCGATAATATCGTCGACGCGAAGGTAGATGTAGTAAATGAAGCTGGAAATGTTGGCTCGGCTACTTCGACAGAGTTCTATCTAGTTGATTTAACAGCTAGAGGAACGATCGTTATTGAATCCATCACTGACGACAATGTTATCAATCAAAGTGAAA
>NZ_JBFRTU010000502.1:0-342 GCF_041474275.1 Vibrio sp. 10N.222.52.B7
TAACTCACCAGTCGTGATTAGAAATTCCAAATAGCGTCGAGCGGTGGTTCGGCTTGCTCCAATACGTTCACCTGCTTCATCTGCTGTAATATCAGCAATGTCGGCTTGTTGAAAAATGGCTCTAATTTTATCAAGCGTTACGCCATCAATCCCTTTGGGTAAGGTTGACACTTTTCCTGAGTCCGCTTTCGCGTTGGCTTGCAGCATCTTATCGACCAAACCTTGGTTCAAATCAGACACACTTTCAAACTCTTGCAGCTGCGATTGATATTTTTTCAGCGCCGCTTCTAAGCGAGGAAACATCACAGGTTTCAGCAGATAGTCCACGACTCCACCGCGCAT
>NZ_JBFRTU010000503.1:0-264 GCF_041474275.1 Vibrio sp. 10N.222.52.B7
GTATCTAAAGGCGTAAAGTCCGCTTCTAGTTGCTTGCCTGCCGCTCTAATCTCATCATTTGAGACGCCCTTCAGAAGGTCTCCAATCACTTTATCAATCGCGACCTCTATCTTATCGGCATTTTTAGGGTCGATCATCGCACCAATAAACCAGTCATGGCTTGTATCACCATCTTGAGATGCATAGTAAGCATAAGGTGAGTAATCTAGACTTAAATCTTCACGTATGTACGCGTCTAAACGAGTAACAAGCAGGCGTTGCAGC
>NZ_JBFRTU010000504.1:0-271 GCF_041474275.1 Vibrio sp. 10N.222.52.B7
GTAATATGTGCCGGTAACCCGACCATTAACCGAGGATCTAAAACGGCCATATCAGGAACAATTATCATACTCACAACCTGTTTCTTTTGGTGATCAATGTCATCTGTCATCACAGAAACAATCGTTGTTTCTGAGCCCGTCCCCGAGGTGGTCGGTATTGCAACAAAATAAGCACCTTTATGCTTAATTTTGAACATTCCAACAACCTCTCTTGCTTTAACATTATTAAATGCACAAGTATTAATGACTTTAGCTGCATCAATCGAAGAGC
>NZ_JBFRTU010000505.1:0-301 GCF_041474275.1 Vibrio sp. 10N.222.52.B7
CCGTTTGTGGTCTTACTGCTCATAGTCAGTGGCAGCCAAGTGCCTGAACCATCATCGTTGAACTTAGCCACATACAGTGTGCCTTTGTCCATGTACTTGTCACCCGCACTTAGGCGATTGCTCGGCTCTGCATCACGCGGGTCCCATTTCTCTTCAGAAACGAATTTGTACAGGTATTCAAAGCGCGAATCGTGACCAGAGTAGAATACGATCGGCTCGCCTTCAGTCAGCTTACCAAACGTACAGCCTTCGTGACGGAAACAACCCAGTGCAGAACGTTTTTTAGCGCGAGAGTTTGCTG
>NZ_JBFRTU010000506.1:0-353 GCF_041474275.1 Vibrio sp. 10N.222.52.B7
ATGGTCAATGGACCCAACAACATCTTTTTCGAACGACACGGCAAGGTGAAAAAGTCCGAAGTATCGTTTGTGAATGAAGAGCAGTTGTTAGCCATTGCTAAGCGCATTGCGTCACGTGTCGGAAGGCGTGTCGATGAACTTTCTCCGACGGTCGACGCCAGGCTAGAAGACGGCAGCCGTGTAAACATCGTGATTCCTCCCATTTCGTTGGATGGCACATCGATCTCAATTCGTAAGTTCAGAGAGCAAAACATCGGTTTTGAAGATTTGATTGGCTTTGGGTCGATGTCTCCAGATATGGCTCGAGTGCTGATGATCGCTTCTCGTTGCCGTATCAATGTGTTGATTTCTGG
>NZ_JBFRTU010000507.1:0-362 GCF_041474275.1 Vibrio sp. 10N.222.52.B7
ATTCAGACGCAAGAGTGGCGTCGAGAGAAGTTGACAGAACTTGGCGCCCTTTATGCTGAGCAGATGATTGGCGTGAAAGGCTTTATTGATACTCAGACCCCAATCAAGCCGTTCGTTATTGGCGAAGCTCAAGCTGCATTATCTATTGCCGAAGAATTAAAGCGCAATCAAGTTTGGGTAACAGCGATAAGGTCACCAACCGTTCCGACAGGGACTGCTCGTTTACGAATTACCTTAACGGCCAATCACAGTCAGGAACAGATTCTTCAGTTAACTGACTCGTTGCTTCAAGCAATAGAGCGAAGCAACGACTCTGAAAGCCAACCAAGCATAGAATCAAGCTTTGAATTAAAGAAAGAGGC
>NZ_JBFRTU010000508.1:0-310 GCF_041474275.1 Vibrio sp. 10N.222.52.B7
GATACAACCACAGTACAAACTTCTGATGGAGGTGAGCAAGTCATTACAGTCACTATTATTGGTACTGACGATGCGGCTGTAGCCACTGATGATTCAGGCAGTGTGACTGAGGACATTGATGTCGATGACATCACCAACCAACTAGTGACGTCTGGTCAGATCGTGATTACAGACGTAGATAGCGACACTCCTACCTTTTCAGCTGATGGTGAGTTTAACCTCGTAGGTTCAACAAACGACTCACAACTTGGCGTATTGAGCATCGAACCTGACGGCGCTTGGACTTACGCAGTCAATAACGATGACGTGC
>NZ_JBFRTU010000509.1:0-443 GCF_041474275.1 Vibrio sp. 10N.222.52.B7
GCTCGGGTGAGCTATCACTGACTTCTCGCAAGATGATATCAATCAGCTGTCGACCACGTTGAATCGCAGCTTGGCCGTTCTCAATATCAAGTAGGATCTGTTTCGCTGGTGCTTGATTATCAATGTGCTGTTTTAATAGTTCAAATTGCAATTGCACTTGAGCCAGTGGGTTACGCATTTCATGAGCGATTGAGTTAGCAAGGGCACGGCTTTGGCGGATGCGTCTATCGGCTTCGATAGTGCTTTGTACTCGAGTTAACAAGGTTTGCAGGGCAGAGATCTCTTCGTTAGAGAACATCTGATCGTTGCTCTTATGTGACGATACTAACAAGTGCGTGACCGATTTTCCCTGACCAAACAGAGGCATCACCAAGGCGGTATCGTTGGAGCTCATCTTGTCATACAGGGCTTTGATTGATCGCTTGGCTGGTGCAGTGTAATCA
>NZ_JBFRTU010000510.1:0-340 GCF_041474275.1 Vibrio sp. 10N.222.52.B7
AATATAAATGGAAAGACAGCCGCTTGGCAGGGCGTTCATTCTGTATCAGTGGCAACCGTGTTTGGTGTGCTGACAACCATCGCAGCGTTTTCTCCAATGCTATGGATTAATAACGAGCTAGCCAAAGTATTGGCCGGGTTTTCGGCTGTGGTGATCTTTGCATTGATCTTCTCGCTTATCGAAAGCAAGTTTATTTTGCCGTCACACTTGGCTCAGCTTTCTGTGAAAAAGCCATCTACCAGTATTTTTGCCAAGGTTCAGAATGCCGCTCAAGGCGGGTTGCAGTGGTTTAATCTCAACATCTACAAGCCAGTATTGGAGTTTGCACTTGGCTACAAAG
>NZ_JBFRTU010000511.1:0-475 GCF_041474275.1 Vibrio sp. 10N.222.52.B7
GAAATGGGGTGTGCCAGAAGATCGTTGTGTTATTGCTAAAGTTGGCGACGAGATCAAAATCAAAGACGTGAACATCAAGGTTCTTGACGCATTCGACCGTACAGCTCTAGTGACACTTCCTGAAGGAACATCTTCCCTAGACAAAGAAATTCTAGACGGAATGGACGACCGTGCAGTGAACTACCTAGTAGAAACAACAGGCGGTTCAGTTTACCACTCTGGTGATTCTCACTACTCAAACTACTATGCTAAACACGGTAATGACCACAAGATCGACGTTGCACTGCTTTCTTACGGTGAGAACCCACGTGGCGTAACAGACAAAATGACATCTTCAGACATTCTTCGTGCTGCTGAGTCTTTGAACTGTGAAGTAGTTGTTCCGTTCCACCACGACATTTGGGCTAACTTCCAAAATGACCCGCGTGAAATCGAAATGCTGTGGAACATGAAGAAAGAACGTCTTCAATACGGC
>NZ_JBFRTU010000512.1:0-318 GCF_041474275.1 Vibrio sp. 10N.222.52.B7
GTATGTATTACGGCAACTGCAATCACTCAATATCACGCGACATCTCGGTATATTAGCACCACGTTCTAAATCATAAGATGTGTACCATGAAAGTGTTATCTTTAACTGCGTTCGCTGCCACTGTTCTTCTTGTCGGTTGTAATAGTTCAAACCAAAGCAAGCCTGTGGCAAGCCAAGAAAATGTCAAACCATCCGTTGTTCACGGGATCACAATAGAAGCGGTCCCTTCTCAGTTCTCTGCGTATTCCAAAGCAGGTTATAACCGACATGTCGCGGTCAATGCCCCTAATGGCAAATCTATCCATATTCTAATTATGG
>NZ_JBFRTU010000513.1:0-360 GCF_041474275.1 Vibrio sp. 10N.222.52.B7
CTCGATACGTACCGGTGTTTTCTATTCTGGCAATTTGTGCGGAGTGTCGTCATTTAAGCCGCAACAGGGTAAAGAAGGGCATCTTCATGTATTGAGCGCGGGTGAGTTGACCTTGTCTAGCGCGCTCACGGAGTACAGGCAACTGTCACAGCCCTGCATTGTTTACCTTCCAAATAGCACACCACATGTGATGAAGGTGTGGGAGAAGGTGCTGAGGTCGTGTGTGCGAATGTCGAATATCGTTCAGGGCAGATGAATCCTTTATTGTCTGCTCTGCCTGACGTGATAGTGATTCCGTTTGCGGATGCACCTAACTTAATGCCAGTGATAGAGGTGCTATTTCGAGAGTCGGGGCAAGCA
>NZ_JBFRTU010000514.1:0-345 GCF_041474275.1 Vibrio sp. 10N.222.52.B7
GCCAAATTCTGCGGAATCCATGCCTTCACAGTTGATGTTGTAGGTGTTTTTCTCTGTTAGGTTCGCAGCTTCGATCGATTTATCAGAGATCTTGAAACTCTTACGTACACCTGTTTCTTCAATCTGTTGTTGCCATGTGACTCGGCACGAGGCGTCAGTTGGAAGGCTTGCTACCCACGAGTGGTCTTCAAAGTCATTCAGCATGTTAGCGACTGCTTCGCCATCTAACGTGACTTGCAACGAAACGGTTTCCTCACTGATATCAATGATCGGGTTGCTCTCTCTTACGTCTGTTCCTTTCAAACGGAACATTGGGCTGCTGTACATCATTCTCGTGATGTATTG
>NZ_JBFRTU010000515.1:0-486 GCF_041474275.1 Vibrio sp. 10N.222.52.B7
AATCAGCGGCTTTTTTGCATCTAGCGTATAATCAATCGCGCCTAAGATCTGATCTTTCACAATCCCTAGGACGTTGTTGCACAATTAAGTTTAGAGACGGAACTGCCCAGTTCTGTATTTTTTAATCAACACGCATACCAAGTCCAGCAAGCTTATTCAGAGCTTTGTGATCCATACCATCAATTCAGGACATCTAGCTAAACGACTTTCATCTAGGACCGAGTTGGCTAGTTCACGGCTGAATCATTCCAGTGTCTGTTTACTTTAACAAACTCGATTTTTGCTTAAATCCAATCTATCCGAACCTAACGATCTAGTGCTCTAACTGTAACTCTAAGTCGATATCTGCCTATTTTATAGGATTGTGACAAACACTCTCGGATGTAGGCTACACCTTGATTTCGGTGCACCTTTAATACGATTTACACGTTCGAGTATTGTTGACTCCATTAATTTGAATTGGAGAGTTTCTGTATCTTCAAAGGC
>NZ_JBFRTU010000516.1:0-279 GCF_041474275.1 Vibrio sp. 10N.222.52.B7
TGACAACAACAGCACAAGAGATCTCCAGTAACGCAAGCCAGGCGGCTGACTCAGCGAAGCTTGCAGAGGGTAATGCCAAAGAAGCTCAACAAATAGTGAATGCTGCTGCCAACTCTGTTGCTGGTCTTGCTAGCGAAGTATCCGAAGCCAACACAGTGGTATCTAGATTAGAAGGTGATGTACAAAACATTTCGTCGTCACTGACGGTCATTCAAGATATTGCCGAACAAACAAACTTATTAGCACTGAATGCAGCAATTGAAGCCGCTCGTGCAGGTG
>NZ_JBFRTU010000517.1:0-365 GCF_041474275.1 Vibrio sp. 10N.222.52.B7
GTGTAAACCTCGGTGACAAACTCATCGTCATCGAGATATTGCACGTTGTCGTTGTCTACGACATAAGTCCATTCGCCATCGTCGGTAATGGTCAACATACCCAACGCGGTATCATTGGTCGAACCTTCAGGATTAAACGTTCCGTTAGGTTGAAAAGCCGCGACATCGTTAGCATCAACATCGGTAATCGTCAGTGTTCCCGTCGCCATCAAGTCGTTGCTTTCTGGCTCGACATCAACATCTTCTGTCACCTCACCCATGTCTGAGTCACCTTCCCCGACAGTAATTTCGGATGGATCATCAGCACCGTTGATGGTGATGGTTACTTCACTGGTGGTCCCATCAATCGCAGTAACAGTGTAAAC
>NZ_JBFRTU010000518.1:0-263 GCF_041474275.1 Vibrio sp. 10N.222.52.B7
ACTTAAGGCTTACTTTTCATCGATTTTTAGAAACGCACAAACCTCAAATTCAATTGAGTATTAATGAACGTCTGCTGACCCCGTTGGACCCTACAGCTTCATTTCATCCATCTACGCAGAGAGATCCAGAAGATGTAATCCATTTGTTTAATGGTGATGTACGTGTTCGTAGCTACACTATTCCACACTATAAAAAAATGACCCAACTTGAGTGGGATGAGCTTGGCGGTCACGAAGGACACCTTAAATCTCAAGGCTTATAT
>NZ_JBFRTU010000519.1:0-249 GCF_041474275.1 Vibrio sp. 10N.222.52.B7
AATGGGCTTCTAAGATCACCGGTATTCCCGTTGATACTATCGTCAAGCTTGGCCGTGAAATGGGCACAGCAAAACCGTGCGCAATCCACCAAGGCTGGGGCCTGCAACGTACTGCGAACGGTGAGCTAGCGTGTCGTGCAATCGCTATGCTGTCATTACTAACCGGTTCTGTGGGTGTGTCTGGCGGTTCAACAGGCGCTCGTGAAAGTGACATCAACATTCCGTTTGTTCGCTTCCCTACTGTGCCAA
>NZ_JBFRTU010000520.1:0-313 GCF_041474275.1 Vibrio sp. 10N.222.52.B7
GTAGAAAGCAGTGAAAGTTGAACAAGAGGACCTATGGCACGGCCGCTCAACATGGTCGCGGCAATCAAGCCACCCATAGTGAGTTCACCTTCTGCGATGAGGTACACACCAAAAATGATCATACCTACATTGGTACTTTGTTGCACAAAGCCAGCAGTATTTTGGATGCTGTCGGTGATGCGACGACTTTTGATATTCCAGTTTGCCATGTGCGCAACCGCTTCTTCCCAACGGAATTGGAACTGACTTTGCGCGCTGAATAGCTTAACGGTTTCTAACCCAGCCAAACTCTCAATTAAGTTCGCGTACTTCT
>NZ_JBFRTU010000521.1:0-329 GCF_041474275.1 Vibrio sp. 10N.222.52.B7
CATGGTGGCTTGCTCAAATACGTGCATGGCGGTGAATACCACGCCTACAACCCAGACGTAGTCAGTACCTTACAAACAGCCGTAAAGACAGGCGAAACATCAGATTATCAATCTTTTGCGAAGCAAGTGAATGCTCGTCCTGCTGCCATGCTGCGTGACTTAATGAGCCTTAAAAAAGCAGCTCAACCTCTAGCATTAGAAAAAGTCGAACCAAGCAGTGATCTCTTTAAGCGCTTCGACTCTGCAGCGATGTCGATTGGTGCCTTAAGCCCTGAAGCTCATGAAGCACTGGCTATGGCGATGAACCGATTAGGAGGCTACTCCAACTC
>NZ_JBFRTU010000522.1:0-276 GCF_041474275.1 Vibrio sp. 10N.222.52.B7
TGATTTTGTTGTTTGACTCGTCGTCCGGGGTAATGATTGGCAACTTTTCAAGCGCACCTTCTACCCAACCAGAGACGTAAGAGTTCACACGACGAGTGACTTCGAGAGTTCCGGTACCAGATCCTGCAAAGCTGTTTCTGAATTGACCCGTATGCTCGTTCAATTCGCGATAAATAATATCGAAAGCAAAGGCAGCAAAGATTGCTCGATCAGCTTCACCAATGAACTCCACACGCTTAAGGCCTTTGTGGTTCAGTAATACGGCTTCTACGCCAA
>NZ_JBFRTU010000523.1:0-382 GCF_041474275.1 Vibrio sp. 10N.222.52.B7
TACTACAAGCGTAATGACGAATACATCGAGAAATTCCTGAAAGCGCTGTCTAATTCCCTGTAGTTGAAAAGAACAAAAATCAACAGAACAGCAGTTAGATAGCAAGATGAAAACTGGATGGAATCACGCCATCCTTTATGACGAATATCATTTTTAAAAATCAACATATCGAGATTTTTAGATATCTAGTTATCGCACTATTCAATGATAATGATGCCGATACTAAAAATGCAGCGGAGCCGACAAACATGAACAAGTCTATTCAATCCTTTGACCCAAGTAATGGTGAACTCCTTGGCGAGGTAAACCAAACTTCGGCTGAAGAAGTAACTCAAACCATCCACAAAGCAAAAGCAGCACAAAAAGCATGGCGCAAACTTTC
>NZ_JBFRTU010000524.1:0-557 GCF_041474275.1 Vibrio sp. 10N.222.52.B7
CAACGTTTATATCGGTCCTAATGTTTCTATTGTTGAGAATGTCATTTTAGGCACCGAAGTCATTATTGGTGCTGGAGCCGTTGTAACTAAAAATATCCCCTCTTATTCAACGGCAGTCGGTGTACCTGCAAGATTAATAAAAACAGATATAATGGTTAATAAATATGTTAACCGACGGTGGAATTGTAAATGTAATAGTTAAATTTGGCGGTAAACCAAAATTTAACATAACAATATTGACAGGCTAAGGTATATACTAGGTTAATTATTTACTTTGCTAGTCGTGTAAACCAGAAATGTAAAACGCCTTATTGATCAGAGTGGTATCACTAATTAGTGTATATATGTCACGATAAGTTTAATAACGATTCAATGAGTATTTTACTATGTGGGGAAAATTTATCAGTCTTGAGGTTAATGAAGTCGCCCCATTGCTTTAACGGTAGAGTTTCTAAGCGGAAAGTACACAAAAAGATAAAGTTGTGGTGATATCCCTGTACACCAAGTTGGCTTAGGATTGTATAGTTCTCTTTATGGCTCTTCGGCGATAAATATTT
>NZ_JBFRTU010000525.1:0-309 GCF_041474275.1 Vibrio sp. 10N.222.52.B7
GGTTCGCCAGCTCACCATTTTGTTGATAAGCCGATGTAATACCTTGTAAGAATGCTGCACGGATAATACAACCTGCTCGCCAGATCTTAGCTATTTGAGTGAAATCGAGATTCCAACCCTCTTTGTCTGACGCTGTCTTTAATAAATCAAAACCTTGCGCATAAACAGACAGTTTGGCGCAATACAAAGCATCATGAAGCTCAGAAATAACCTCTGTTTGATCCAACTGACTCGCATTGGCAACATTGCCTTTTAGCAGTTTGCTCCCTTGAATACGTTGTGATTTTTGACCGCTCATCGCACGTGCAT
>NZ_JBFRTU010000526.1:0-252 GCF_041474275.1 Vibrio sp. 10N.222.52.B7
GAAGTGGTAAGCGCTAAGCATCACTCTACAAGAAGAGAAACTAAGGGTGTGAATAGCGGCCAGTCATGGTTACATTGGTTTGAGAATTGTCCATTTGGAACAAGAATAGCCCAACAGCGGTCGTCGATTCACTCGTTCGTGCCGCTATGCTTCCAGAGCCCACTTTACGTTTGTTCAGCACGTCGACGATGAGCTTCGCACTATCAATAACGCTACCTACTGGGTCTTCAGTAATGATGCTGGATACTACAC
>NZ_JBFRTU010000527.1:0-348 GCF_041474275.1 Vibrio sp. 10N.222.52.B7
TGTCGGTTTCATCGATGGCAATGGTCGCGCTGCTGACAGTAGCTGCGTCATTAGTGCCAGTTACTGTGATCGTCACTTGGTGCGGTGTACCGTCAGCAGAATGAATAGTAATGGTGTCGGTAGCGGTTGCTCCTTTGCCCAACGCTTGAACGGCAGGGTTTTTATTATCAAGATCGTACGTCCAAGAACCAGTATCGGTCAGATGAAGCGTACCAAACGAGCCTGCAATATCGGTACTTCCTGTGGATGAAGTAGCGAAGTGCGCTTCACCGGTATCCACATCCGTAACAGTCAGTATGCCCGAGGTCTGAAGTTGGGACTCTTCGGTTACCACGCCGGCACTGGTTC
>NZ_JBFRTU010000528.1:0-244 GCF_041474275.1 Vibrio sp. 10N.222.52.B7
TTTCTTGCCAACTGAAAATATCGTCGAGTTCTTGCTTGGACTCTCGAACCGGACGATGCATGTCTTTTGGGTATTGAGCGGGCTTAGCAAAGCGATGGTTAAAATCGGCGATGAAGTAGGGAAGCCAGACGTTCGCTTGCTCGATGGTGTTGATACCTTGTAAGCGCATCTCTTTAACCAGCCGGTCTTGCAACGTGAGATTGGCTCGCTCAACACGGCCTTTGGCTTGGGAGCTGTTGGCACA
>NZ_JBFRTU010000529.1:0-226 GCF_041474275.1 Vibrio sp. 10N.222.52.B7
TTGATTACTCAGTTTGATCGTCCGATGTATCAAGATGCAAGTGTTGATGCAAAATTCTTCCCGATGATGATTGTGATTGCTCAAATTGCTATCTGTATTGTTCTCATCGTTCAGCACAAACTCAAAGGTGTTCCAGAACAACAAGAAGCGATGATAAGCAAGATGTCTATCTTCGGCGTGGCCTTTCTTATTGGATACGCGTTACTCATCAGTGTGGTTGGCTACC
>NZ_JBFRTU010000530.1:0-356 GCF_041474275.1 Vibrio sp. 10N.222.52.B7
GAACAAATTCCACATTATCGGGATTAACGTAGTTGAGAATAAGCATAAAAATCAGAGGAATAGCCGCAACTATTTTGGCGGAAATTCGAGCTTCCGAAGTCATCGCCATTTTCTTTTTCTCTAGCGTTCGAGAGTCCACTAGCACTCTAATCAGCCGCGCCATCACGCCCTTAAGTTGCCCACCTCGAGCTATATTCGCCCTGATAGTCACGGTAAAGAATAGAAACTCTGGGTAGGGGTAGTTTTTGCACGATCGTTGAAGCACCACTTCTGGTGACTCACCCAACTTAAGTCGGTCGCCCATTAGCTTAAATTCGCGGCCTATCGGGTTGTGCATCACATCGCCTACATAACTG
>NZ_JBFRTU010000531.1:0-237 GCF_041474275.1 Vibrio sp. 10N.222.52.B7
TAACGAAAGTAAAATCAAACGAGTTAGATACCCTTCCACTACCCGTTTTAATTGAAATCGACAATAGTTGGAAAGTGCTCACAAAGTCAGCCGATGGTTCCTCTCTTTTATATGACCCAACCACTCAATTAGACCAACAGAGTGAGCTTAGTCTGAGTAGTCAATTATCGATGTACAAGGTAATGCTGGTCGCGGATGAAAGACTAAGTAACAAAGAAGTGAAATTTGGCCTTAGTT
>NZ_JBFRTU010000532.1:0-385 GCF_041474275.1 Vibrio sp. 10N.222.52.B7
GATGGAAAGTGAAAGGCTCAAATTAACCTCTCCATCATTAAAATACAGCGAAGAGATGTTTGAGGTGATAAATGAGTGCAAGGCCGAGTTTTCCCTATTCTTACCTTGGGTTTCTGATTCTCTAACTAAAGAGCAGCTAGAACTTAACATTCAAGATGCTACCAATAATTTCGCCATCTTTACTGGCGAGTTCTGGTTCAATATTATTGAAAAGCAAACAGGGGCATTTATCGGGGCTATTGGTTTTATGATCAGAGACGATACTGTCCCTTACTTTGAAATCGGCTATTGGTTGCGAACATCAAAAACGGGCTTGGGTTACGTGAGTGAAGCTGTCCGAATTATCGAAGAGTATGCATTCATTCAAAAAGGTGCGAAAAGAGTC
>NZ_JBFRTU010000533.1:0-426 GCF_041474275.1 Vibrio sp. 10N.222.52.B7
CCATTATTATCCCTGCGAGAAATGAAGAAGATAATATTGAGACCAGCCTCAGTTCGCTAATGAAGCAAAACTACCCAAAAGACAGGTTTGAAATCATCGTGGTTGATGATTTTTCTACTGATTCGACAAGGGCTATTGTTGATACGCTAATCGACGCATCGAGTGTTAACGTTCGCTGCATATCGGGAAGGAAGTTACCACCCAATTGGCTAGGGAAAAGCAACGCTTGCATGGTGGGCTCACAGCAGGCAACGGGTGAGTATTTGTATTTCATCGATGCTGATACAAAGTCTGAACCCTTGATGCTACAGAGCGTTATCCATTTCGCCTCAAGACACAAAACGGATTTGCTGTCGTTCAACCCTAGGCAAGCATTCACATCAACCGTTGAGAAAATCACCTTACCCGGCATATTTCTTTCAATCG
>NZ_JBFRTU010000534.1:0-254 GCF_041474275.1 Vibrio sp. 10N.222.52.B7
CCTCTTCTTCAAGGAAAAGAATCTCAAAACGGTTGCGACCAGACTGCATGTAAGGTCGAATATCTTTACGATATTCGACTTGGCTACCATCACAATCAAACACGGCAACGCCATTGAGTCGCACTTCCGCAAAGTAATCAACACCTGCCATTACTAACTCAACAAACGGGCACGCCAACATCGCATCATCCACTTCGATGTCATGCATCAGGTGCCACTCTTGCTCTGCGATTTCACTTTCACTCAAGCTATCA
>NZ_JBFRTU010000535.1:0-219 GCF_041474275.1 Vibrio sp. 10N.222.52.B7
GCAGGTGTGGTTCCCCAGTCTTCGTGCAACTTCAAACCCACGGCACCTGCCGCTACTTGCTCACGCAGTGCTTCAGGTTGGCTCGCATTACCTTTACCGAGCAAACCAAAGTTCATTGGAAATTGATCGAGTGACTCCAGCATGCGGTGCATGTTCCAAGGCCCCGGTGTACATGTGGTCGCGTTAGTTCCTGTGTTTGGCCCAGTGCCGCCGCCGATC
>NZ_JBFRTU010000536.1:0-472 GCF_041474275.1 Vibrio sp. 10N.222.52.B7
GTTCACGATATCGACAGCCAAACCATGCGTGTCCACATACGGGAAGGAAAAGGCGGAAAAGACCGAATGGTGCCGCTTCCGCTGCGAACGCTTAAAGCTCTTCGCGTGCATTGGCTTACCCATAAGCACCCTTACTACTTATTCCCTGGCCTTGGTACATGTCGCGACACCCCCATGGATCGTGGCGGTATTCAAAAAACCATGAAACTTGTACTCAAAGAGTGCGGAATCCAAAAACACGCCAGCCCCCACTCACTTAGACATTGCTTCGCGACGCACTTACTTGAGCAAGAGTTAGACCTGCGTTCACTGCAAACGCTACTGGGTCATGCAAGCCTTAATACCACGGCTCGTTACACCCGAATGACTACGCTAAAACAACGCGATGCGGCAATGGCCATCAACCATTTAACTGATGCTCTAGACTTAACGTGGAGCATTACATGAGTACCTTTATTGAACTGCTTCGCCA
>NZ_JBFRTU010000537.1:0-368 GCF_041474275.1 Vibrio sp. 10N.222.52.B7
CATTATTGCTGAATTCGTATCAGCAAATAAAAATTCTGAGTCAGGCATGTATGACTGGCTTAAACAACCACTGGGTTCAAAAGCGGCCTACTTAGGTTCATTCCTATATTGGTTCGTGAACCTATTCTGGTTTGTATCATTGCTGCCCAACGTTATCGCATACGCGTCTTACGCGATGCTTGGCTACGAGTACGCCTTCTCTCCGATAGTGACTTCGGCAATCTCAATAGGTCTGTTTGCAGCAGCGACACACATCTCGACCAAAGGGGCGAGCTGGTTAGGAAAAATTGCAGAGATCGTTGCATACGGTGTATTTGCACTGTTCGCGGTTTACGTTATCGGTGCAATGATGGCACTCGGTGGTAACC
>NZ_JBFRTU010000538.1:0-285 GCF_041474275.1 Vibrio sp. 10N.222.52.B7
TTGTAACGGTAACGACCAGTTAAAGACACGCCATTTTCGAAGCTTGTTCCCAACTTTAGATATGGGCGATATTCCGTCCAATTTGGAGCGGTGACCGTCACCAGACCAGGGGCCCAATACCACTGTTCATTAATTTGGAATTTGTAAGTTGCTTCAAATTCTTGAGCGGCTGCTTTTAGACCATTTTTATCTTCATCGTTTGAATCATTACCGGCAAAGTAACCATCATTATGTATCTGAGCAGCCTCCGCACTAAAGTAGAAACCTGTATCAAAAGTATGCATG
>NZ_JBFRTU010000539.1:0-399 GCF_041474275.1 Vibrio sp. 10N.222.52.B7
GTTTTGCTTACTCAGAACTGACAGGTGGCTACGTTCTAGTTTGTTCTATTATCTATTATTCGAAAAAATTGCTCACGGTTTACGGCTAAAGCCCGTTTGGATACTGGTTTTGAATGTGACCAATCTTCAAGTTGAACCGTGATACATCGAATGTACCACAATACTTTTTACTCATTGAATACCTCAGTTTTATAGTGGCGGCGACGTAAAAGCTCGTCCCTCTAATAAAATATAAAGGTTGAAAATGAAAACCCAAGTCCTACTTTGTTCTACTCTTATTGCTCTTTCTTCAATGCCCACTTTTGCCGGAGAAACCAAGTTAGATGTGCGTTTTGGTCATAACACGGCATCTGATATTCGTGATAGCCGTGTCAAATTCATGCATACTTTTGATACAGG
>NZ_JBFRTU010000540.1:0-359 GCF_041474275.1 Vibrio sp. 10N.222.52.B7
ACCCTATACCGTTTAATCTCTCAGAGTAAGTTTCCAGCCCAATTAGAATTAGGAGCGCGTTGTGTGGGCTGGCGTCGCCATGAAGTACAAGAATGGATAGATACTCGCCCTACCGTAAACCAAGTTAAGGGGGCGAAATGAAAAGTTTATTATCCGACCCTAAACTCGCAGCTATTGGCACACATTGCTTTATGCTTGGTATTCCACATATCAAAGTTCACCCAACCAATTACAAAGGCTCTAAAGTTCTAGATGCTCTCAAACATGCAGCTCATACCAAGCGCACCGAAGACCTTGAGCAAGCCCAAGATCTAATCAACCGTTATAACTATTGATTAACAGGCCTCGCGTTATATGAC
>NZ_JBFRTU010000541.1:0-467 GCF_041474275.1 Vibrio sp. 10N.222.52.B7
TTCAAAAACAGAAGCGACACCGCTTTTTTCGAAACGACTAATGTCAGTATTTAGATCTTTAAGCTTTGAGTTGATCTCCAGTTCATTTTCTAGTTTTGTATTTATAGTCCTGATAGACAAACAAACTTCATCGTAAGACGACTTTAGCTCTTGGAACTTTGTGTTCCACTCATTAGCGTTGACATCGGTGTCTCTGTCGACGATTTCAAGCAAACCTGTAGTGTTTGTTGCAAAGGCATGAATTTGCTTTTGACTGTATATGTTTACTGGGAATCGTTCTCTAATATTATTTCCATCGTTGTTCCATGCACCATTTTCGTCCAGCTTCTCTACACTGCTAACTGTGCCTTGGTACCATTCGCTTTTGTACTTCGTTTGATTACGTGTAAAGCTCAGACTTACCCTAGTTTCTGGCTTTACAACATCCTTATGGAAAGACTCTATCTCAGCGGCGATTGATTTTAGGT
>NZ_JBFRTU010000542.1:0-309 GCF_041474275.1 Vibrio sp. 10N.222.52.B7
AACAAGCGAGCGATCTATCTGCACGATACGCCAAGTAAAGGCCTGTTTAATGACGACTTCCGCGCTTATAGCTCCGGCTGCATACGTGTTGAACATGCAGAGGAATTGGCTGAGTTGTTGTTTGCTACCAAGGTAAGGAAAGTACCGAACCAAAATGATGATCTTGCTCCGAATACTAAGGTGCGACTCAAGAAGCGAATCCCCGTACATATCATTTATCAAACCGTATTGTTTGAAGAAGGGGGCATACAGTATCGTGGTGACATCTATCAATATGATAAAGAGGGTGGTTAATTATCAGTGAAGCCA
>NZ_JBFRTU010000543.1:0-629 GCF_041474275.1 Vibrio sp. 10N.222.52.B7
GGCTGATACTCGTATCACAACATAATGAAATAGATGGATATTGAGTACAAAACGAAACGACGGCTTGGGCCAAGTCAGGTGAGTCTGGCATTAAAACATTGAGTTGCCCTATGACTTCACGAGAGTGTTGTGTCACCTCCTCAAGAGCGTCGTTGAGTTTATCCAACAATGGCTGAGTTCGTAGATAAAGGTGGTCCCCTGCTTCTGTCGAAGAAATTCGGCGAGTCGTTCTATCAAAAAGTCGAGCATCTAGCTGCTCTTCTAGCAACGCGATATGACGACTGACGTTTGATGTCGGTAAACACAGAAACTCTGCAGCTCTCTTAAAGCTATTGTTCTCATAGACACAGTGAAAGCTTTTTAGCCATTGTTGATCAATCTTCTCAAGCATTCCCATTAATCCCACCCATTCTAATAATCCCACCTAATTGGATTATAAAGCCAATATTAGCCACTTTATTACCAGAAACAGGCTTATACAATACTCATCATTAAAAGTGAACTGGATAAGGTTTCCAATGAGTTGGATAGAAAAACTATTAGATAAGAAGAATATAATCAGTACGCGTAAAGCGAATATTCCAGAAGGCGTATGGACAAAATGCCCCTCTTGCAACCAGATCCTGTAC
>NZ_JBFRTU010000544.1:0-327 GCF_041474275.1 Vibrio sp. 10N.222.52.B7
ATTGTCGACACAGCCAAAACTGAAGCGCGTGAAGTGACCAAGGTCATCAGCGTGTAATTAGGATAATAAAAAGGAAAGATAGGATGAAACGATTAGGCGTAGCACTGCTAAGTTTGAGCATGGTTTTTGGCGTTCATGCCGAAACATGGAAGTTTGCTTCAGAAGAGGACAAAACAGACGTTCAAGACATCTATGCGCAAAAATTTGCGGAAGTGATTAAGAAGGAATCTGATGGCGACATCCGTGTTCGCATCTATTACTACGGTCAACTGGGTACAGAAAACGACATCGTAGAGCTGGCTGCTAAGGGTACGATTCAATTTGTGT
>NZ_JBFRTU010000545.1:0-245 GCF_041474275.1 Vibrio sp. 10N.222.52.B7
GATACAACCCAATCGTACTTACGGCCATCGCCCATTACGCCAACTGAACGTACTGGTAGGAATACCGTGAATGCTTGAGATACTTTGTGGTAAAGGTCAGCAGCGTGAAGCTCTTCAATGAAGATAGCATCAGCACGACGCAGTAAATCACAGTACTCTTTCTTCACTTCGCCTAGTACACGAACACCTAGACCTGGACCCGGGAATGGGTGGCGGTAAAGCATGTTGTATGGAAGACCAAGCTC
>NZ_JBFRTU010000546.1:0-392 GCF_041474275.1 Vibrio sp. 10N.222.52.B7
CGCCATCGTTAGCGGGCTATATTCCAGCCTATAAGCTGTTGAATATTCGCCCTGATAACCAAATTGAGGTCGAGACTGTGGCTATCGATCAAGTCGAACGTTACAACGAACTGTTTAGTCACTACGAAGAAGAGCATGCATACCTTACTCAAGCTGCAAATGGAGATCCTGATGCAGAAGCTAAGATCTGGAACAAAGATATTCTGGATTCAGAGAGCTACTACGAACTGACTGACTGGCATATCCGTGAATTAACGCGCCTACGTTTCCTTCCTAGTGATTGGCCAATCGAAATGCGTGAAATGATCATGCACATGAACGGTGAAGAGATGATGATCATGTCTCAACTAGAAACGCAGTTCACGGTCTGTCAATTAGCCGACAAGTTGGGT
>NZ_JBFRTU010000547.1:0-445 GCF_041474275.1 Vibrio sp. 10N.222.52.B7
GCTAAAGCCGTCACAGAAGGCAGCGAGATAGACGTTGAATATGACTTAGTGAACAACCGCAATGATTTTGTACGCCCTCTTAGTTATCTAGCTCACAACCTAGGTTATGCATGGGTTGGCGGTAACAACAGTCAGTATGTTGGTGAGGACATGACGATTAACCGCTCGGGTGACTCTTGGGTAATACAAGGTAACAACAGTGGCTCTTGTGATGGTTATCGCTGTAACGAAAAGACTAAGATCACCGTCGACAACTTCACCTACACCGTTAATGACAATAACTTTTGGCACGGCGATGTAATCGAATCCGATCGTGAACTGGTTAAAACGGTTTACGCAACCGCGAGAAACAGAAGCGACATCGCGCAGCAAGTCGTTGTCGACCTAAAAGTCGATGAGTCTACAAATTGGTCGAAAACGAATAGCTATGGGTTCTCCGAAAGTG
>NZ_JBFRTU010000548.1:0-322 GCF_041474275.1 Vibrio sp. 10N.222.52.B7
CGTCCCTTCACGCACATAGCCTTGAGAATTAATACACACCTGAGCGCTATTGCTCGAAGTGGTTGAGTTAATCGTAATGTTAACCCCAGCGCTCACCGAAGGGTTACCCAATAGATCAAAGTCGATAATGGTATTCGCTGGAGAAAATGAGATGTCGGACTCTCTCACATAATCACTGCGAGCATCGGCTTGTGCTTTTTGAGCACTATTCGATAGATTCAAACTGCAAGCAGTTACTGAGCCTAGACAATTACTATTAATTGCAAGACGAAAACTGTCATTAGCAGCAGAAACGTTTGATTGCATTCGGTTCACTTGAATC
>NZ_JBFRTU010000549.1:0-224 GCF_041474275.1 Vibrio sp. 10N.222.52.B7
GTGATGTCAATGGAGCTGTTGGATTCTTGAGCATTAATCACATTGTCGGCGGTAATTGGGTCTGTTTGAATACCGACGTGTACTTGTGTATCTATATGGACGGAAAGAAGCGAAGATGTAGCCGGTAGCACTGACGAAGGAGCCAATGCTTTGGCGGATAGATTATGATCGCCCTCCGATAAGCTGCTTACGGCAACACTATATTGGCCAGAGGCATCAGATAC
>NZ_JBFRTU010000550.1:0-286 GCF_041474275.1 Vibrio sp. 10N.222.52.B7
AACGTGGTTCCATTATCGAAATAAGATTTGTCGTATTCTGGCTTGAGTCCCAAGTAATTTGGAAATACGTCTGTATCCAAGGTCATTTTCGAATTTGAACCTTCGACAGCCTTGGTGTTAATCGACAGCAGCTGTGCTAAGTGCGGAACTTCCCAGTCACTAAAACCACACAGCTTGTTGTTATTAGTGCTAGCGAGTAGTTCGTTGCTGCCTAGTATGCTGGCGTATCCGGTCGCTGAAGCATCATAGGCAAGATCGTCAGCACCATGCGGTAGTCCATCTTTGA
>NZ_JBFRTU010000551.1:0-307 GCF_041474275.1 Vibrio sp. 10N.222.52.B7
CAAGTGTGCCAGACACTTGGTGGCTTCCCGATGGCGGTCTGACAATGATCGGTTCAGGAATAGCGCTTGCAGCAAAACCTTGGCTACCTGCGGTATTACCGTGTTCGTCAGTCATTGTTGCTTGTACATTAGAACCCGGATGAACTTCAATTTGTATTCCGTGCTGTAGAGTATGAGCATCTAATACATGATCCTGACCGTTAACGACAAGATGCTCACCGATTTTGGCATCACCAGGAGGCGTAACGGTTGCAGTGATCGTGTTTGCTTGTCCTCGGGCGATTTCAGCTTTGCTGTATAAGTTGTC
>NZ_JBFRTU010000552.1:0-381 GCF_041474275.1 Vibrio sp. 10N.222.52.B7
CAAATATAGAGGGTATCGTCTCAAAGAGTCTTCCTGGTCCTTCTGGTTCTCTTATCACAGTGACAATAGTAGCTTTAGACTGATCGACCCCTATCGTGTGTTCAATTAATGGGGCAACACCATCATTCGGCGCATTGACCGGTGTGTAAGTTGCTATTTGTCGTAAGATTTCTCGTCCAGTTTGCGATAGCTGCAGTTTGCGGATCAATACGCTCATATCGGAGAGGTAGGCGTCACTCTTTGTTTGTACATAGAGGTTTCTCGACATGCGATAGAGTTTTCCGTAGGTGTCTGAATTGTAGCCAGCAATGACTTTTACGCCATCCGGAGCATCGTAAAAAAGACCAAATTCTGACCCTTTTCCTGCGTATGCATTTATTG
>NZ_JBFRTU010000553.1:0-345 GCF_041474275.1 Vibrio sp. 10N.222.52.B7
ATAAATGCGTCTGACTGCTGGTAATCAGTTTCAGCGACAGGAGAATGAGAACATCCTGTTAACAGCATCGCACTAGCCGTTAAAGAGTTCGTAAATAATTGTTTCATGAGTGTCATAATATTGCCTTAAGATAATCTAAATTTAGGTTTCACGACAGCGCAGTATCGGTTCATAAAGAAGCAAAGCGTGTCCCTTGATTCCCTCAGTGAAGTCATAATAACGGGACCAACTGTCGGCAACAATCAACCGTTTTTAAATGCGGATTTAGTTTCATTTAACGATGAAATAACCCATCACCATTGCCAATGATGGGATTTAAACGTAATTTTTTTATCAGCCAGCGCG
>NZ_JBFRTU010000554.1:0-534 GCF_041474275.1 Vibrio sp. 10N.222.52.B7
AGATAGTATCGCACTTGATGTTAAAGAGTCGAACGGTGGTTACACTAAAACACAATCTGGTGAACAACATCACCGTGGTGCCGAAATTTCAGCTCAGGGCTTTATTACAGAACAGCTATCACTTAGTGGCTCTACTATGTACCTAGATGCTGAAATTGTTAATCATGAAACTTATGCTGGTAACCGTCCAGCAGATGTTCCTGAGTTCTCAGCGAGCCTTTGGTCTAAATACTCTGTTACCAATGCGACTGATGTAAACGTTGGCGTTATCTATGAAGGGTCACGTTATGGCGATGATGCTAATACATTCAAAAAAGACGGTTACACCCGTGTTGATATGGGTGTTGCATACACGCTTAAATATGACGCTGATTTAGATATGATCGTTAGGTTTAATGTTGAGAATCTATTTGATACGGATTACTTAGCCGGCGGTGGCTCAACTGATGTAATCAATGGTCAGGTATATGCTGACGGTGTAGTCATTGGCGAAGGCCGCAACTACATGGCAACACTGCAGGTTAAATACTAATT
>NZ_JBFRTU010000555.1:0-396 GCF_041474275.1 Vibrio sp. 10N.222.52.B7
TCTCTAAGCAAATCTCAACAGGGGGATGCTCCTCAGCATCTTTTTGTTTTGTACAGATGAAGTTTGCTGAATGAGTATTGTGGATACGCTGAATTTGAAATTCATAGTCACATGCGGCACGAAGGGAAGAGCTGCCGCGACCTCCCTTCGAAGTATCTTTACCTGTATGGTGAATTAATAAGACCGAGCAGCCTATTTCTGATTTTAATGAGTCACATTCGTTAATGAACTCACCCATATCTTTTTGTGTGTTCTCATCGCCTGAGAAGTTTCGAGCCAAAGTATCTAATATGATCAATGTAAACTTCACATTATTCTCTTTTTCTATGGAAGTTATCATGCTGATTAACGCACTTTTATCAGCATGAGAAGTTAGGAATATACTATGATCTAGTA
>NZ_JBFRTU010000556.1:0-396 GCF_041474275.1 Vibrio sp. 10N.222.52.B7
GGTTAAGGCTGTTAGACAATGCGTAAGACGCTAGTAATTCAATAGCAACTGACTCTTCAAGAATCTGGTTGTTGCCAGAGTTCATGTAGTTGTTCATTGCGTAAACACCCGCAAGGTAAAGACCTTCAGCACCGTATGAACCGTAAGTTGCACTCAACACGTGAGAGTCAGCAGTTTGTGAGCCAGCACCAACGTACTTAACATCACCAGTGTTGTAAGCGTAGTTTGCAGTAACGTCAGCAATAGCGTAGTTCAAAGCAATTTGACCACGGTTGCCGTATTCATTCAAACCGTCAGCTTTACGACCTTGCCATGCAACAGCTGCGCTTAGAGAACCTGCGTTACCGAAATCGATAGCATTGCCGTAGCTCACCATCTCTTCACCACGACCAGTAC
>NZ_JBFRTU010000557.1:0-548 GCF_041474275.1 Vibrio sp. 10N.222.52.B7
TAATGTGATTGTAGTCTTTTGATGAGCGCATCAACTCTACAGCACGCTTGTAGTATTCAAATGCAAAACTAAGTTCTTTTTTGCGCTCATGACACACGCCAATGCAGTTGTACGATGACATTGTAGGTTGGTTGCTAGCATGAAACTTAGTGACATTTTCTATTACGAAATCAAATTCATGACACTCTATGCCTAAGTTGCATAAGCGTAGGAAATCATCACTACTCATATCTCCGTTAGATAGTTTAACTTTCATCTCTGCTAGCTGTGTATCGTAGTATGTGTCATTCCATTTGGTTTTTAATGACTTTAACTCGCTACTCAAATGTTCATAGATTCGGTGTTTGATTAAGTCAGGGGAGTCGAATGCGTTAGTCACTTCTTGATATATCCCCCACCTTTCAATCGTATCGTTGAAGTGTGTCTTTTCAAGGTATAGTCGCTCTAGCTCATCAATTTTATGTTTGCATCTAACAGCTTGATATAGAATTTTAGATTCATCGCGTAAGGTTTCTGCTTTGCCATTAATAAACTCCAAAACTTGCTTG
>NZ_JBFRTU010000558.1:0-299 GCF_041474275.1 Vibrio sp. 10N.222.52.B7
CAACGTTGGTATCAAACTTATTACCAATTGCATGATGATAAAGGCGTTCGGTTGGTGTATTCAATACGCTAATGGCTGGTGCTCCGGCCAATACTAGAATCGGCGTATCGTCGGCATAAGCGCTGGCTAAACCATTGGCGCAGCTAAGTGAACCAACACCAAATGTCACCGCCATTGCCCCAAATCCATTTTGCTTAGCGTAACCATCAGCTGCGTAAGTTCCGTTAAGTTCGTTGCAAGGCATAATGTGTTGCACGCCATGGTCACCATCTAGGATTTCGTCAAATAGTGGAAGAACG
>NZ_JBFRTU010000559.1:0-366 GCF_041474275.1 Vibrio sp. 10N.222.52.B7
CAGAGGAAGAGAAGCTATCTTACGACGAGCTCTCAGATTCGAACACATAAAAATAGCTCACCGCTAAATCAATTGAATTGGATAGAGTTTGAAAGTTACATCGGTGAATACTTCAAGTCTCAAGGGTATTTGGTCAAACAATCCTTCTCTCAAAAATCTGACGGTGGTATTGATATTTGGCTTACAAAGAGTAACGAGTTAAGCCTTGTCCAATGTAAGCATTGGAAAACTCGTAAAGTGGGAGTGCAAGTTCTAAGGGAAATGTATGGAGTCATGGTCGCGAATAATGCCAGTAAGATGATTATTGTAACGTCGGGCGACTTTACTTCTGAGGCCGTTGCCTTTTCCCTAGATAAACGTCTGTGG
>NZ_JBFRTU010000560.1:0-266 GCF_041474275.1 Vibrio sp. 10N.222.52.B7
AAGTCGAAGCGTTTGAAAGAGAGCATGGCTATAAGCCGACAGCACTGAGAGTCGCTATCGATGCGATTGGACTTTTTGTGCATCGTGATAACCCTATTGAAGGGCTCAACTTTCACCAGATTGACAGTATATTCTCAGAGACATTACGCTGCGGCGCGACTAAGCCGCTAAATAATTGGCAAGATTTGGGCATTGACCAACCGTGGGCAAAACATCGATTCCAACTGTTTGGTCGTAATTCCGTTTCGGGAACCTACGGCTATTTC
>NZ_JBFRTU010000561.1:0-222 GCF_041474275.1 Vibrio sp. 10N.222.52.B7
CCTGTAAATGGCTTTTCGATCATCATATCGAGCGCTTGTGGAAAGGTATAAGCTCGTGGGCTTTCTAAGTTAGCCCTTTTACTTGCGAGGCTATCAGTTGTACTGAGGCTGATTACCGAAAAAGCGACCACGATACCGACTAGCACTGATGCGCACCATCCGTAGAAGCGTTTCTTGGTCGAGAACTTGTATAGATAAGGCAGAATGCAGATAAACCCAATG
>NZ_JBFRTU010000562.1:0-259 GCF_041474275.1 Vibrio sp. 10N.222.52.B7
ACACCAACCTGCACGAGCAACGTCAAAGTTACCAGTATCTTTACTGTCTAAGTATGATTTCCACTCTTGGTTTTCGAGTTTCGCATCAATACCAAGCTCTTTTTTCCACATTGATGCGATTGCGACTGCGAGCTTCTTATGGTTTTCAGATGTGTTGTAAAGGAGATTGAACTCAAGAGGATTACTCTTCGTGTAACCAGCTTCTTCTAGAAGACGCTTCGCTTCAGCGATACGCTCTTTTTGAGAAAGTTGACCATAC
>NZ_JBFRTU010000563.1:0-270 GCF_041474275.1 Vibrio sp. 10N.222.52.B7
CTTCTGCACATCCTTTACCCCAGCTCACAATGCCCAGTTGTTCATACGTTCCATTGGTCGAAACAACAATTGGACCGCCACTATCACCCTGACACGAATCATAACCACCATCACTGTAACCCGCACAGAACGCGTCGCTACCAATAGAAGAGTAGCCACTGTAAGGAACAGTATTGCATTGGTACTGATTAACAAGGGGAACATTAACTTGATACAATTCACTCTTCGATGAATACCCATCGGATGCGTCCTGATCACCCCAGCCCATGA
>NZ_JBFRTU010000564.1:0-324 GCF_041474275.1 Vibrio sp. 10N.222.52.B7
GGATGGAAGACTTTTACTACCATCTCTAGTGTTTGCTTATTGGTACTGAGGAAGTTATCCAAGGTAAACAGTAGATACAAAAAAGCCGATGCTTGGCATCGGCTTCATGATAGTTGTAACAGTTTAAGCTGGTTGAACGAGAGCGAGTGCCTTGCGAGAAACTTCGTGAGCAGCCTTCGTTAAGTTTTGCTTTTCTAGTGCATCAGATAAGTATCCGTAATCTGATACGTTTGAGCGAAGTGCTAGTGCTTTCTCGAAGTGGGTTTGTGCTTCTGACCACTTCTGTTCTCTTAGGTAGAACTGAGCCAATGCGCTGTGTGCTTC
>NZ_JBFRTU010000565.1:0-263 GCF_041474275.1 Vibrio sp. 10N.222.52.B7
TTGTTGTTGTGCGTTTTCTTTGTCATTGACTTCGAGGCTCTGATAGAAATCCACCCATAGGTTTGGCACGTCTTCTAAAGGAATTGTCTTACTCAAACCTTGCAGGTAAGTCGTGTTTGCAGTCGCCTGTTGTTTGACCTCTACGGACTTGTTTTTTGGCTGTTTGTCGATTGATGACTTGTTCGTTGATAACTCAGCGATTGGCTGCTCCGTCGATGCATCCGCAATCGCAGGCTGAATATGTAATAGCCCCCAAACAACAC
>NZ_JBFRTU010000566.1:0-226 GCF_041474275.1 Vibrio sp. 10N.222.52.B7
CCTATGGATCCAAGAATCACTACAGTATCTAAATAAAGATGCGGGTTTAATACGGTTACTGCCAATGCACCTAAAACAACGGTGCGCTTACCGCGAGCCAGTATCTCTCCCTTTGATTCATCACTGGTGTGCGTTCTGAACGCACTGCGCAATGACAATAAACCATAAACGGTTAGGAATGCGATACCACCCAGTGTCACTGAGGTGAGCAGTAATTCATTTTGCG
>NZ_JBFRTU010000567.1:0-287 GCF_041474275.1 Vibrio sp. 10N.222.52.B7
CCAATACGCTATTTACTAAGCCTAACTTCTTCATATCTCTTCCTTCTTACCTGAAACTTATTTGCTGTTTTATACGAGCTAAAGCCAACTTATTGCTCGCCCAGTGATTTAAATACCGGAACCGCTGCTAATACTTCAATGTGGTTTTCTGTGCTCTTTAGGTAACGCGTTTCGCTGTTCGAAAGCAATAGATGGCGCTGATAACCTTCTGTTTTCGGAAACTTAGCCAAGACCGTTTCGAGCGATGTTTCACACTTATTTTGGTTAATACCTTCAATATCGACTTT
>NZ_JBFRTU010000568.1:0-297 GCF_041474275.1 Vibrio sp. 10N.222.52.B7
TTACACGTTTGATAATGGCGTTCGTCCATTTGGTACTATCGGTTTATCGACTATTGATCTAGACATGAAGCTTGCAGACGGCTCTCGCCCTTCAGAAAGTGGTTTTGATGATACGGGAGACGGCATCCGTATGGGTGTTGGTGTTGAATATACACCACCTACAATGTCTTCGTTGAGCTTTCGCCTAGCATACGAAGCCGATGCTTTTGATATCGAAGATTACGAAAACGGACACAAGACAGAAGATACTGTTGTTCTGGATTCTTTCTACTTAGGCGCAATGTACACATTCTAAGT
>NZ_JBFRTU010000569.1:0-325 GCF_041474275.1 Vibrio sp. 10N.222.52.B7
CAATAACCAACCACTCGCGACCATTCCGACAACAAAAGCAAGTCGCCAATGTTTTTCGGTTTTCTCTGTGTTGGTATCCGAGCTGGATTCAGATCCTGATTCTAATCATTTGTTGTTTCTAGACGGCAATAAGCGGCTAACGATTCCGCTGATCCCCGCAACTCGCCCGATCCCCAACATCAGAATAGTTGCCGACGCGCCTAGTAGCATGCCGCCAAAAAATGCATCCCAAGGTATTAAACTCATCACTGACCTCTCCCATAACGTCGATTAACTCATCAGTCTTAACTTAAATTAGAGTTTACTAATAAATATAAATTAGTCA
>NZ_JBFRTU010000570.1:0-349 GCF_041474275.1 Vibrio sp. 10N.222.52.B7
TTGCTACGTTCTTGCGCTCTACATAGTGAAAACAGGCGACATGCCACTGTCTTGGCCGTTCATTAACAACAAGCCAATCAACACAAGTAAAATGCCGCCAAAGAGTTGCAAGTAATGACCTGCGGCTTTCAATGATTCACTACTGTTCTTGTTACCTGCTGCCAAATAGCGCTTCACTAGATGTTTACCTGTTAGCGTCATCATTGCAATTAATGAGGTTGTTAATGCTGTGCCTACGGCCATCGCAAAGGCACTCAGAACGCCCATCCAATATAGGCCAACCATGTTTGCGAAAAGCAGAACCATTATTGCTCCGGTGCATGGCCTGATACCAATCGTCACGATTATT
>NZ_JBFRTU010000571.1:0-407 GCF_041474275.1 Vibrio sp. 10N.222.52.B7
GCGCTAAAGGTCTTTTGGAAAATACAAACCTGCACACCAGATTTGAAAAGTATTCTAAATGATATCATCGCGATTCAATATCTAGATAAGGATCATCGAACATCAACCTCTCTCGATATTGAGCTGCAACGGGCACTTTCAAATGTTGCGGTTGTACGAGGATCTGATGCTCATAAACTCGATGACATTGGGAAAGATGGAGGCTGCACTTGGGTCAAGTTAGGGGCTATAGGTATAGAATCTCTGCGCCTTTCCCTTCAAGACTCTGAATTCAGTGTACTTAACCAATCTTCAAACCCTAACTCTCTCCCTAATGCTTACATCAATGATATTACTATCCAAGGGATGGCACATTGCGGTGCAAGAGGAGTACCACCAAAAATCGAGTTGCACCCTCACTTCAATAC
>NZ_JBFRTU010000572.1:0-414 GCF_041474275.1 Vibrio sp. 10N.222.52.B7
ATATCCGCTCTAAAGTGCACTCTCCCTTCATCGGTATTGAAATAAGAAAGGTCAATATCGCTATGATAGACATCGCTATCATTAGCGAGAAGGTCTTTACTCGATTCGCAGCGCTCAGGTTCTAGTTCAGCCGCACTGTCACCCCCACTTCCATACCAAGTGTCTTTACTCGCAGGAATCGTCAACTTCCAATCATTAATATCCCAATCGTTTGAGCCGTTGACCTGTGTGGTGGTGTATCGCAGTGCCTGAAAGTGAGCCGTGGCTTCACCATTTTCAAATTGATTGTAGATACCCGCTTTAAAGTAACTCAGTAGGTGCTGCCAGTAGGTGATGTCTTCGTCGACTTTAACTTCATCGTTCACTTTGATCGAAAGGGTATTTTCATAAACAGAAAGATCAAACTTGGTGAAG
>NZ_JBFRTU010000573.1:0-327 GCF_041474275.1 Vibrio sp. 10N.222.52.B7
TTACAAATCAGCCGTCAGTGAAGACGAGAAATGTATAGGCTCTCATCCACTACAAAAAACGGCTCAAGATACTAACTTCGTTACTGCATGGGTGGTGGTTGCTTTTCTTTTCTTCGAGTTTGGCTCTGTGATAGCAAATGTCGATTTTGCGACGCTATTCTCAAGCTGGGGCATGATGCTCCCCCTGGCGGGTGTGTTGATGGGCTTGCTACCGGGGTGTGGTCCGCAGTTGCTGGTCACTAGCCTGTACCTTTCTGGTGCTCTGCCACTGTCAGCTCAGGTAGGTAACGCAATTTCTAATGACGGTGATGCGCTATTCCCTGCGAT
>NZ_JBFRTU010000574.1:0-294 GCF_041474275.1 Vibrio sp. 10N.222.52.B7
GTGCTACCGATTTCAGGTAGAAAGCCGCTGGACCAAATGGTGGTGACAAGAACGACACCTGCATGTTTAGACAGAACACAACGCCGAACCAAACTGGGTCGAACCCAAGGCCAGTAATGATTGGAACGAAGATTGGCATTGTTAGAAGTGCCACACCTACCCAATCAAGGAACATGCCTAAAACCAGCAAGATAGCCATCATGATTAGCAGTGTTACTGTTGCGTTACCGCCACTGAGCGCAAGGATGGTTTCTTCAACAAAATCAATACCGCCCATCAGGTTGTAAATACCAA
>NZ_JBFRTU010000575.1:0-217 GCF_041474275.1 Vibrio sp. 10N.222.52.B7
AAGGCTTTTCGCCAAGATCGATACCTGCAACCGTTAGGTTACTCGCTGCATCCATTACGTAGGCATTACCTGCTAGGCGTGCAAGCGGCTCTTCAACCCCTTCCATACGACCAATAGGTTGTTTGAACTGGCGACGAATGCGAGCGTAAGCACCGGTTGCCAGCGCAGCCGATTTAATGCCGCCCGTTGAGTTTGAAGGCAGTGTGATACCACGACC
>NZ_JBFRTU010000576.1:0-247 GCF_041474275.1 Vibrio sp. 10N.222.52.B7
TAGAAGATCGCTACCAAGCCTTTAAGTTCATGTGGATCACTGGGATTGAATGGGCACTAGAAAATCCGATTGCGTTGAAGTTCTTCACCAATGTTCATTTCGACCCAACAACTCAAACTCGAGAAGTGATCGTCTCGCAGATGTTCGCGTCACTAGACGAGATCATTTTGCAAGGACAAGAGGACGGTGAATTGATGGTGTTAGACATTAACCTTGTCAGACACTTCATCCATAGCCACTTTCTGAT
>NZ_JBFRTU010000577.1:0-478 GCF_041474275.1 Vibrio sp. 10N.222.52.B7
GAAGTTACTGCCGTTTACCTAGGCCGCTAAAGCTCGCAAGCTAAATTCGGATTCCCGATTCGGAATCCGAATAGTTATAATTCGTTATTTGCGCATTCCTACTTTTTCGGCTTTAAGACCTGAAATGTAAAAGACTTCTTCAAACTTAACTTTGAAGCTACTTTTACGTTGCGCAAACTTCCTTAAAATAGGGCTGAAAATTCAAAAAAATCTGCATAATTCATTGAATATCCGTTATTAATCCCCAACTATCTCTTTTGAACGTTAACGTAAATAAAGGATGTTTTGTGAACCATAAATCATTAGCGGTTTTGACCGCAATCGCCATCTCCGCATCGATCACTGGTTGTAGCGTCGCTGATTCTCAGCAACCAAAACTTGAAAGCCTCGATCTTGAGTACACCTACCACTTGCCAAGAAATGACATTTTGAGCTTTCACGGTAAGCAACAGCGACCAAGAACCAATGTATTTGATGT
>NZ_JBFRTU010000578.1:0-402 GCF_041474275.1 Vibrio sp. 10N.222.52.B7
CGTTAGCCTCAAGTAATCTAGGACCCCATTTATCATATATTTCTGCAAGCTGTTTTCCTGGAATAACAGCCAAATAACTTTCAAGGGCGTCATTTCCACCAGACGCTTTCAGTAACGGAATACCACCGCCAAAGTCATCTTTAAAGTTGATAACGGAATCAGCCCTAACGAGCCCTTGTTCCATGAAACGCTTCAACCGCTTAATATCCCAAATATTCAAGGTTATTGGCTTTTCATCAATAACATCAAAGCTAGCAGCATCAGTTCTTGCTCTATGGTCACCGTTAGTCACGATAATGAATTTTATTTTTTCTACACTATTCCATGTTGCTTTGATTAAATCAGCAATAGCAAATCCTGGGCTCGTTTCTTCAAGCCGCCCTCTAAACTGATCGTCTAAGC
>NZ_JBFRTU010000579.1:0-289 GCF_041474275.1 Vibrio sp. 10N.222.52.B7
GTTTGGTTTCAAGCTTTGCATTGCAACCAGTGATGCTTTGACCCGCAGATTTCAAACCGTCCACTACATCAACAGAGCTACAGCCACCAGCAGCCATTAACACCATTTCCATCGGGCTTGGCGCAGTAGCACCACCGCTTCCATCCATAACAATAGAATGGCCTGATTGAGATTGACCGAGGAATTTAAAGCCTTCGACCCATTTAACTTCTGCTTGCATGTTGTTCCTTAGATGTACGAAAACATCATCATTATTTGGTATTTTATATCAATGCCTACACCCTACTAC
>NZ_JBFRTU010000580.1:0-398 GCF_041474275.1 Vibrio sp. 10N.222.52.B7
GTGATGATGCTGGTAACGATTTTGTTGCTTCTAATACAGAGCGCTACTTTGTGTTTACTGATATTCCAGAGGCGCCTTCGATTACAAATATCTCAGATGATTCTGCAGCTAGTGATTATTCTGAAGTTACATTGGGCGGTACGGGTGAGCCTGGCTCAACCATTCTATTATTCGATGAAGACAATAATCAGGTGAACGTTGGTCCGATTACAGTAGATAACGATGGTAATTGGACTACTGATATATCAAATCTGGTATCTACATCTGTTAATGACAATGAGTTCTTTACTGCTAAGCAGGTCGATAATTATGGCAATACAAGCGAAGCGTCGAATACTGTTCATTATTACCATGGCGACGCTAGTATAGCTGTACAAGAGGCGACCGATGATTTCGTA
>NZ_JBFRTU010000581.1:0-503 GCF_041474275.1 Vibrio sp. 10N.222.52.B7
GTTGATGCACGGTATCGTGATGTTGACCTAAGCGCGTGATGCCTGCATCTAAATAGACACAATGAAACGGGAACTAGACGATGAGCTGCATGACCAAACGAGGCTCATCGTCTCCGAAATAATTACTCTCTTCTTTGATGGTCACGAAGCCCATCGACAAATACAGATCACAAGCCGAGCTGTTATTTGGATCAACAGTAAGCAACAGCTTGGAATCTTGTGGCAATGTTTCTATCGCCTGCTGCATCAATGAACGGCCAATCCCCATGCCTCGGTAAGCAGTATCAACAGCCAGTGACAACACCCAATACTCTTGTTGTTTATCGGTTGGCGTCATTAACACATAGCCCGCAACCTGCGAATCCTGTTTCGCCACCAACAAGCCCTTCCCCCAGCAATCAAATGCCTGACGAAAGAAAAACAACGGATAGGCGTGATCGCCAAACAAAGCATGTTCAAGCTGGTAGATATCAGCCAGTTCTTGTTTTTCCGCACAAACAACA
>NZ_JBFRTU010000582.1:0-261 GCF_041474275.1 Vibrio sp. 10N.222.52.B7
GTCATTTTGATATCATGACAACGCTGCTTAATCGAAGGGGATTCTTCCATGAATTCAACAAAGCAAATATAAGCGATGGTGAGATCGTTTGTTTGTATTTCGACTTGGATAATTTGAAGTACATTAATGATACGTATGGCCACTTCAAAGGTGATGACTATATCTCTGGCTTTGCGTCATGCATAAAAAACAATGCAAAGTACAACATCATATCGGCTAGGGTCGGTGGTGATGAGTTCATTGTCGTCATACACTCAGAAG
>NZ_JBFRTU010000583.1:0-325 GCF_041474275.1 Vibrio sp. 10N.222.52.B7
TCAATCATGTGTATGGCTGACTTTCAAGTCCAGCCATCGATTAGCGGAGAAGGACTACCGCGTACCATTGTTGAAGCAATGGCGAATGGTACAACTTCTGTAGTTACGACCACAGGTGGAGCTCCTGAACTCGTTGTAGATGGCGAGACGGGTTATATTGTCCCGACCGGTGACGCCAAGGCGTTAGGTGAGGCGATGGACAAGCTCGCACAAGATAAGGCAAAGTGCACAACAATGAGTGAAGCGGCTAAGAAGCGCTTAGATGAAAGCTTTAGTTCACGAGTGACAGTGAAGAAGCATTTGGAATTTTTTGAGAAGTTACTAG
>NZ_JBFRTU010000584.1:0-316 GCF_041474275.1 Vibrio sp. 10N.222.52.B7
ATTCTCATTTGATGTTCATGCAATGATTTATAGTGACGATGCTCCTTCTCTTGAGAAAGAGCTCCACAAGAAGTTCAACGAGCAGTCGGTTAACAAAATTAACCCAAGAAAAGAGTTCTTCAAGACTACAATAGCAGAGGTTAAACAAGCTGTTGAGCAACAAGGATTACATGAAGTTCATTGGACTCTTAAGGCTGAAGCCGCTGAGTTCCGTGAGAGTTTAGCAATTGCGAAAGAACAGCAAGCAGTAGCGTAAAGGTAGCATTTATGAACGGGTAAACGATGACCTACTTCTGCTACGTAAAATACAAAAAAA
>NZ_JBFRTU010000585.1:0-344 GCF_041474275.1 Vibrio sp. 10N.222.52.B7
ATCTGATGGTGATTGGTATTACCAACAGATTGAGCTGGGTTATAACTACAGAATGACCGAGTTACAGGCGGCTTTAGGCGTTTCACAAATGTCTCGTCTCAGTGAGTTTGTTGCTGCGAGACATGTATTAGCGAATCGTTATAACGAACTGCTTAATGGTTTGTCCATTACTTTGCCTTACCAGTTACCAGAAACCTATTCGGGTTTACATCTATACGTAATTCGCTTGCAGTTAGATAATATTGATAAAACGCACAAGCAAATATTCGATGAACTGCGTGCTAATGGAATTGGCGTGAATTTGCACTATATTCCAGTGCATACGCAACCCTATTATCAAAAAC
>NZ_JBFRTU010000586.1:0-235 GCF_041474275.1 Vibrio sp. 10N.222.52.B7
GAAGTGGAAAAGTCTTGGGGAAGTGTAAATATCACGGTATCTGCACCTAGCTCAATCGTATTTGACTTGAGCTCATTCATCGCGCCCTGAATCAAGGTGTCATTTGGGTAAAACAGGTAACTATACCAATGGCCCTCGCTGCCAGTGACTTCCCCTTTATACTGACATTTATCGATATTAATCACGCCATGGTAATCCATTTGCACGTTGGCAGCTTCGCTATGAGGCGTTGATG
>NZ_JBFRTU010000587.1:0-272 GCF_041474275.1 Vibrio sp. 10N.222.52.B7
TATTTAACTTGCGCATAACCTTTCCACAAAATACTGTAAGCAAACGTTTCCGTTGCGAGTCAGATCCCAGTTATCCGCTTGTAAGCTACTGATCACGCAAATAAGAGAAACGAGATTCCCAAATACGTTGTTGAGTCATATTGTTTTGCTTTGGTGCCTGCCTATGAAAATTAAAACCTCCCTTTTTAGCCTTGCTTGTTTATCCATTATTTCGTTATTGGTTGTCGTCTCATTCACTGAAATGGCAAACCTAAAGCTGATCAAACTTGAGA
>NZ_JBFRTU010000588.1:0-412 GCF_041474275.1 Vibrio sp. 10N.222.52.B7
CAGCAAAGAAGCAGAGGTTCTATTTGCGCCAAATGCACACTTTCGAATCACCCAGATAGAGCGAACCTCTACCCATACCTACATCGGCGTAGAGACGGTGAAGGCGTCTGCCGTCAAAAATACTCAGAAATATAATCTCTATTCAGGCAAAGAAATAGAAGCGTCATTTTGGCACTCTCTCGTTTGTATATAAGCTAAGGATCAAGCAATGGAAAAATTTATTTGGGTGCTTTGTCTCTCTTTACTGGCAAGCTACTCCGCGTACGGAGAAGAGTTTGCCGAATTTAAAGGACGTTCACTCTCCCATGAAGCTCAGCAACAAATCGCTGACAACTTGATGGACTGGGCTACCACTCATCATGTCAACGCAGAAAAAAAGATGGTGCCAGAAGAGTATTCCGCAATCAAAAAC
>NZ_JBFRTU010000589.1:0-227 GCF_041474275.1 Vibrio sp. 10N.222.52.B7
AAGGCTTTATCGAATCGGTCAGGTTGGAGCTCAAAGGTCACCCGATGAAGATCGTTGCAGTTTACCCCGGCGGGATGGCAACCGAGTTTTGGGGAACCAGCGGCAAAGCCATGGATACCTCAAGCTTTATGACCGCACAAGAAGCCGCTCAAATGCTGCAGCAGGCGTTAACCAGTACCGAGCATGGATATGTGTCAGATATCACGATAAACCGCGGTTAACGGCTA
>NZ_JBFRTU010000590.1:0-211 GCF_041474275.1 Vibrio sp. 10N.222.52.B7
GGTTTACGTAGTGCGCGCCACTCCACCAGCCTAAAACGAGTGAAACCTGTCATTCCCAAGCTTGCACACACGTATTGATACTGTTGAGATAAATGCAACATAGGTTGGGCTAAGGTTTTAATCACATAAGGCAGTGCCATTAAGCTATTCACGGCAATCACAATAAAGAAAGCTAAGCTAAATACATCGGTAAATGAACGCAGTAATAAGA
>NZ_JBFRTU010000591.1:0-358 GCF_041474275.1 Vibrio sp. 10N.222.52.B7
GGATAGAGAGGATGATGGTGAAAGTACTTACAAGATTGATGCGTCAGACCCTGACATGTTGTCTTACATCAACCAATCTCTTGATAAGGTCGGTATAGCAAACATTAAACAGTTGGAAATACCGGCTAACCTTTCCTTATTAGCCACTATGAACAGTAGTGATCAGGCAGTAATGCCTTTAGATACAGCATTCAAACGACGCTGGCGTTTCAAGTTTATTGATATTGATTTTTCTCATGTCGATGTCCCAAACTACGACTTTCACTTATCAACTCAAAGTGGTGTATATAGAATTTCTTGGCCAAAGTTTGCTTCAATCATTAATGATGTATTGATTGAAGCTCACGTTGCTGAAGAT
>NZ_JBFRTU010000592.1:0-259 GCF_041474275.1 Vibrio sp. 10N.222.52.B7
ACTCTTTTAGGTCGAGTTCTTGTTTCTCTGCATCTAACACAAACACCAGCGTCTTCTGGTCTTGGCGCCACTGTTTGATGAGCCGGTTGGCAATCGAAGGGTAATTAAAGGCAGGTACCGTAAACTCATAACCATCTCCACGCTCTAAAACTTGGTAAGTTGGCGTGATAGCGAGTTGCTGCTCAATGAAGATAGACATCTTGGGGGTGAGGACAATTTTTTGCTGTTCGAGCTTCTTCAAGAGTTGGTAACGAGCCAC
>NZ_JBFRTU010000593.1:0-217 GCF_041474275.1 Vibrio sp. 10N.222.52.B7
ACCCATAGCTGCTCCCCATTTGGTGAGAATAGTCGTTTGGGTTCAATGTATACCCCCAGCAATCTCTTCCGTAGGTACAGTCTTTATTTTTGCCTAACTCTTGTTCACTATTCTTAAGGTAAAAAGATATCGCACCTTCTAAGTCACTCTTAGGTACTGTCACTGGTCTGCCGTAACTATCAGCGAAGGAAACTGACACACTAAGTTTGGACTGCAT
>NZ_JBFRTU010000594.1:0-297 GCF_041474275.1 Vibrio sp. 10N.222.52.B7
GCCTGAATACAGCACATGGACTCAAAAGGAGCGCGACCAAAAGGCGAAAGAGCTGTTACAAGAAGCGGGGTACGATGCAGCTAATCCATTGGATTTCAAATTGCTCTACAACACCAGTGAGTCGAACAAGTCGATTGCAGTGGCTATCGCTTCAATGCTCAAAGGCAACCTAGGCGCGCAAGTTGAGTTGGAAAACCAAGAATGGAAGTCTTACCTAGTATCACGTCGCCAAGGTGATTTTGATGTGATGCGCGCGTCTTGGTGTGGTGACTACAATGAAGCATCGACCTTCTTGAG
>NZ_JBFRTU010000595.1:0-302 GCF_041474275.1 Vibrio sp. 10N.222.52.B7
AGGCTCTAAAGTGTGATAGCCACTTAAAATCCATTCGGGTTGTCAATAACGTATAGCCAGCCTCCATCGACATACCTCATCACTTCGAGAGCGGTTCCTTTGGGGCCTCCAACTATCTCCCAATCAGACCTTATGAGAGCCGTGTCGCCGTTAATATGGATAGACACATCATGGGTGAGCATTTCGACGTCGCCTTGAAGGTAACTTTTCAATATAGGCTTAATAGCCTTTGGCCCTCTAGCAAGGTTACCCTGATTATCTAGGACGAATATGGCGTCTTGATGGAACAGAGTGCCTAGTCC
>NZ_JBFRTU010000596.1:0-206 GCF_041474275.1 Vibrio sp. 10N.222.52.B7
ACATCATGGTTAACCGTGACGGTGTTACTCATCAAGATATGATGGCGATTTTAGCGCAGAAATCTCGTGATAACTCTCGTACACCAATGCAATGGAACAGTGAGCCTTACGCTGGCTTTTCGCTATCACAGCCATGGTTAGATGTTGCGAATAACTACACTGAGATCAATGCTGAGCAAGCGCTTGAAGATAAAGACTCGGTCTTC
>NZ_JBFRTU010000597.1:0-332 GCF_041474275.1 Vibrio sp. 10N.222.52.B7
GCGTGACTGAGTGAGGGAGTTAGCACGGCACTCGAGGCTCGCCATTCCGGGTTGGTACGCTGAAATAAAAAGAGAAACTATCGCCTTCATTAAGCACCTTATTGCTGCATGGGGAGGGCAATGTACTTCAAGATTCTTGATTGGGGTTGGCGGTAATAACGCCAAAACAAAGGAACACAAAAAAGTGAGAGGTGCTTCGAAGGTTATCAGTCTAGATGATGGTGTTGTTGCATATCGATGAGAGCAAGCAGGAGAAACACTTTTTGTTACTTTTTATCTCGCCTTACCTTTGCCCCTAATGCCTAAAAAAGTGTTGTTAATGCCCTTTATAT
>NZ_JBFRTU010000598.1:0-287 GCF_041474275.1 Vibrio sp. 10N.222.52.B7
CAGGAACGGAGATTGGCATTTTATTTGAGTCTAGTGCGACTGCGTTTTTTGCTGGTGCTGTTGCGCCAAAGCTACCTTCACCCATAATGTAACGAATGCCACCACCAATGCTAACTTGCTCAACAATTTGGTAAGCAAAGTTTAGGTTAGCCTCTTTAGTGATTACGCTTGCTTCGTTACCGAAATGAGAAGCATTGAAGTCATCTCCTAGATTAGTTTCCATGCCGTAGTTTGTGCCAAATGCAAAACCGACAGCGAACTTTTCATTATAACGGTGAGAAATGTAA
>NZ_JBFRTU010000599.1:0-298 GCF_041474275.1 Vibrio sp. 10N.222.52.B7
ATCAATACCTTCTACCCAACCATCAACAGCGAGCAACAAACCCAATACTCGGTAGCTGCCGCGCAGAAGGTGCTTGGTGTAGAGAACGTTAATGATGCCTGCGACCCACTAACAATTTCTGAAGATTTTTCAAGCATGTTGCGTGTTAAACCGGGCTGTTATGTGCTGTTGGGTAATGGCACGGAATCGGTCGGTGGTTGCGCATTGCATAACCCGAAATACGACTTTAATGACGGCATCTTAAAGCTAGGTGCGAGTTACTGGATTCAGTTGGTGAACGATCGTTTAGCACGATCAA
>NZ_JBFRTU010000600.1:0-504 GCF_041474275.1 Vibrio sp. 10N.222.52.B7
TCCTTCTCCGATGATGGCACACAATATCGTGTCGCTCGCGAAAGGCTACTTATCCCCTATTGTCGGTTCTACCGAACAACAAGAGAGCTCGAATTCACAGGGAAACAGTAACAACAGCAGTAGTTCAACCAATCAAAATCAGCAGACTCAACTCAATGATGATGAGCTGATCAATCAATTGGTTGTCACCATGCCAAATCAGGTCAACATTCGTGTAAAAATAGCTGAAGTCTCAAGAAATGTATCCAATAAGTTGGGCATCAAATGGGGTTCAATCGCTGGCGGTGTGGGGCAATTTTCATTTTCAAAGCTGCCTAATGTCAGTAGTTGGGGCAAGCCGAGCATTACTGCTCTAATTGATGCGCTAGCAACCAACGGCATGATGTCTGTGCTTGCTGAACCTAACTTGACCGCAATGTCAGGTGAAGATGCTGAGTTTTTGGTTGGTGGACAAGTACCGCTACCACTGATTACGGCTGACACCACTCAGATTGAATACAAGGA
>NZ_JBFRTU010000601.1:0-256 GCF_041474275.1 Vibrio sp. 10N.222.52.B7
AGTTTGGCGGCTTGGATGAGTTCGTCTTGTGTCTGTCTCAGTACATGTTCGGTTTCGATACGATGTTTAATCTCGACGTGCAGCTCTGATGTGCGCTCAAGCACTTGAAATTCTAGCTTTTGCTTGGCTTCAGATTGCAGCCTATCAATTTGGGCACGCCTTTGTTGTCGATGGTGATTGAGCTGCATCGTTAGATAAATAATCGCAAAGATAAGGCTGAGAACTACAAGGTAAGCCACCAAGTCCCACCAAACTA
>NZ_JBFRTU010000602.1:0-323 GCF_041474275.1 Vibrio sp. 10N.222.52.B7
AGAAGGCGCTCAAGCTGCGGCTGACGTATTCTGGGCTCCAATGATGAAATCAATGACACGCATGCAGCGTCGTCAAGATATCTTCATCGGTGGTAACAACGAAGTTAACCCAGATGAAATTTGGGTAATGAGCATGGGTCACTTCATGGGTCTGTACGACGCTGAATACCAAGGCATGCGCCCTACTGGCAAGATCATGAACGTTCGCTACGCAGAATTTAACTGTGTTGTTGATGGCAAAATCACAAAGACAGGCCTGTTCCTAGATCTTCTAGGCATGATGGACCAAGCGGGTTGCTACCCACTTCCACCATCAACAGGTA
>NZ_JBFRTU010000603.1:0-471 GCF_041474275.1 Vibrio sp. 10N.222.52.B7
ATATTGATCCTGAGCTTCCAAAAACGTTACAGGCAGCAACGCAGCGCTCTCCAGACAACGACGTATACGCAATCTCATCGATGGAAGCATTCGTCGATGTACTGCGAGCTAACAGTGATAGTTTCGAAACTTACGACGGTGAATTTAAAGCCCCGCGCTATGCTCGAATTCACAAGACGATTGGATCCGTTCGATACGACATCAAGAAGCTTAACTTTGATATTGAGCAGTTCCTAATTAAGAAGCTTGAAGTGGTTGTTGCTATAGCTAAAGCGCAAGGCATCACGGTACACACAGAGCTGATTGATATCGCGTGGAAGAAGATTCTTGAATGCCACGCGCACGATAGCATTGGTGGTTGTAACAGTGATGCGACTAACGCCGATATCATGCACCGCCTCAAACAGGCTCAAGAAATCTGTCACGGCTTATATAACTTAGTGATCAAAGAGATTGCGAGCAGTTGTCACG
>NZ_JBFRTU010000604.1:0-722 GCF_041474275.1 Vibrio sp. 10N.222.52.B7
CTCTCAGCTGCACTTGTGGTTATAGCTCTAGCCCAGTTTATTCCTTTTTTCGCGACTACTCAGTTGGTCGACTTCTTGTTCTTTGTTGTCATCGTTATATGGGTTTTAGCGAAACTAATGTGGGAAGGTGGTATCCATAGTAAGACAACTCGGTTAGACGATCCGAGAACAGATAAGGTCTACAAAATGGTAGAAGGGCATGATTTCGAGAAAGAGCAACACGAGCACTATCGAATGAACTACCAGACAGGTTTGGTTTTCTTTATAGCCGGTTTACCTGCATTTATTACTTGTTTAGCTCTTCAATTTCTTTGAGCACCAACATAACAGTAAACTTAATAAGATTCACAATTCATGGCATTCGCACTATGCGTAAGTCCAAGTGTTTAAAGTGGTATCACGTTGCTCACCACCTAAGCGGGCATGATACTTCTTGAGTTAAAGTAACTATCCATATCGAGTCCTAATAGTTTGTTTAAGTTCACGGTGCTTTTCTTAACCATTTGCTAGAGTGACATTTCAATGAGCATAGAGGTTTTATAATGGGAACTGTAATCGGTTTGGTGATTCTAGTTGCGATAGATTGGTATCTTGTTCGTAAAACAGGGCTTCATATTCATAAATGGATCTCTAAAAAGTATGCCGCGTATCTGTCGGAGAAGGGCAACAAAAAATAGCCTATCTTATTAAGTCATCGGTATAAAAAGCGTTATCCGCTATTC
>NZ_JBFRTU010000605.1:0-310 GCF_041474275.1 Vibrio sp. 10N.222.52.B7
AAGAGGTTGAGGACGGTAATAAATTGGTTGAGCATATCACCAGCCAATTCAATGCCAACGCAGACGCCAATGAATCAGGCCCACACTTAGCCACTGTGCGCCTAGACTTACGCGGTGCAGAGAGCCGCAACACGGTTATCGATGAATTTATTGATGCATGGCGGGAAGACATCGGCGATTTGGCTGATCCTATCTCGTTAGTCTTTAAACAACCCACTATGGGGCCGGGTGGCCGTGCCATCGAGATCCGTGCCAAGCATGATGATCTGGCTGAATTGAAGTCCGCTTCTCTGGAGATTCAGGAATACCT
>NZ_JBFRTU010000606.1:0-308 GCF_041474275.1 Vibrio sp. 10N.222.52.B7
CACGGTATCGATCAACTTCACGCCTAAGAACACGCCTTCCCCAGCTCAACAAAAAACCACCACAGAGCCGGTTGAACCAGAACCAATCAAAGAAACGGTCTCACAAGCTGAACCTAAACCTGTCGAACCCAAGGCCGTTGAGCCAAAGCAAGCCAAACCGACGCCAAAGAAAAAAGCGATCACCAATAAGCCTCAACCCAAGAAAGTAGAGAAAAAGGTTGTTGAAAAGAAAGTCGAGAAGAAACCAGTGACTCAGAAAAAGGTCGTTAAGAAAGAACGCCCAGAACCAAAGTCCAAACCAACGCCTC
>NZ_JBFRTU010000607.1:0-210 GCF_041474275.1 Vibrio sp. 10N.222.52.B7
CAATTATACTTAGAAGCTAAAAATGAAAGGATTAATCTATGCTTAACATCTCAAATGAGCAGCCTAAAATTCAAAGTGCTATCTTGCCAGAAGCAGGGCCTTTCGCTCTTTATGTTCAACTAAAAGTGAATGAGAACGCTGCTAGCGTATTAGCGGAACTTCAAAAGCTACCGAGTTTAATCGACGAACTAAACCAAACTCAACCAGATG
>NZ_JBFRTU010000608.1:0-430 GCF_041474275.1 Vibrio sp. 10N.222.52.B7
TTGTATAACAGACATAATATCGAAGGCGCTAGATAAGGTTGGTCAGCTCGTAGTGGGCACGAGCATACTACAATGATAAGTCGATTGATTTAGCGAATAATTATCATTTTTATTTCACTGTGTTACATTAGCGGCTAGCAGCCCATAACTCAACTTCATATTGCATTATGTACACACTTACCAATGCCTCGTTCGAAATCGACGGTAAGAAGATCCTTTCGCCAACGACTTTGACCTTTGAACCAAAGAAGGTCACCACCTTGCTGGGTCATAATGGATGTGGCAAATCGACACTCATTAAACTGTTAAGTCGACAAAACACGCCAACTGAAGGTGACGTTCTCTTCAATGAGCAACCCCTCGCCTCATACAGTAACCTTGAATTTGCACACCAAGTCGCCTACCTGCCGCAGCACCCACCAATTACTGA
>NZ_JBFRTU010000609.1:0-477 GCF_041474275.1 Vibrio sp. 10N.222.52.B7
GGTAACCAACCGTTTGGAAGATGAAAACCTAACAAACGACTCTGAACAACAAACCTCTTTTGGTATCGGCCTAGAGCTCATCGATCGCGTGTGTCAGAACCAAGGTTGGCAGTTTACTCATGAAACTCACAACAATGAGTTCATCGTTAAAGTCATGCTGTAGCGATTTTCCCAAATGGTTATTGTATGGTGACCAAAAGTTTACCCTTGCATGGTTATGCTAGTCGCACAATCTAGTTAGGAGTTATTTTATGGGCACTTGGATTTTAGAAACACTGTTGTGGGCTGTGGTAACGGTGGCGGTTTGTGTCGCGATTTGGGGGCTGTACTTACCTAATATATTGATCGCATTAGGTGTGTCGGTAGCGGTATCACTGTTACTGGGCAACAGCTGGAGAAGCTAGTTATTTAAGGAAGAGCATAGTTCAAAACATAAGTGAGTATTGGCACACCCGACAGCAGCGATATTTACTAAGT
>NZ_JBFRTU010000610.1:0-395 GCF_041474275.1 Vibrio sp. 10N.222.52.B7
ATACAGCACCGTGACCAGAAGACTCTTTGTGGTGACCACCGGTAGAGCCCATGTAGTTACCTTCGTTTGTGATATCGTCTTTCTGAATAGCGTCAGCAGATTCTGCTAGGTCGCCAGTCTCACCGAAAGCCATACCCCAAGTATCAGTTTTAAAACCAGCTAGAACGTCATCGAACTTAGCGTTGCTGCCGTCAGATTCGATTTCGAAAGATGCGAATGCTGTGAACTGGTCGTTTAGCTTCTGTTCAGCGTCTAGTTGGATTTTAGCCCAAGTAGAAACGTCAGCGTCTTTCTTCACAGAGCCAGAGCCAACAACGTTATCAACTTCAGATTGAGTCAGGTAGATATCTACCTCGCCTTTTAGGCCAACTTTAGTATCGTCGTTAGAGTAAATT
>NZ_JBFRTU010000611.1:0-258 GCF_041474275.1 Vibrio sp. 10N.222.52.B7
GATTAGAGAGAGTTAAGTGAGTTGAGTAAGTTGATGCAGCTTCAAAATGATGGATGGTGCTGCATAGATTAGGATGATTGAACGTGAGAACGCGCAATCCAAAAACAGGGATCATGTATCGGTCTTGCATCACGGTATCTGGGGCTGAGAACGCCACCATCTTTTGGTGTGACATCAACAAGACTTAGTCGGCGAATGGCGCTACCAAAGGTAAATCGTGCAGCACCACGACAGACGCAATGCCACGTTGTTTAATTA
>NZ_JBFRTU010000612.1:0-333 GCF_041474275.1 Vibrio sp. 10N.222.52.B7
TATAAACGAACAGACACAAGTGAAACACTTCGCCTAAAAAAAGCGCCAGTGTCGATTCATCACCATCAAACTCCATGGCATGATCAATACTGGCTCAACTTTCATTCCTATTAAAATAGATTCAATAGGCTTGTTACGCTTTGCGCGAATCGAACTACAGTCGTTTACCGCTGCCGTCTTCCCACATCACTTCGCATTCATCATTGATAGCTGCTTTCAATAGTTCGACTAGCGGAAAAGCTCGGCTACCGATATTAACAGGCGCTTCAACAACCTCTTCTTCATTGTCGTCATCCCCATTTTCTTGCTCTACCGGTTTGCTCTGCTCAGCGG
>NZ_JBFRTU010000613.1:0-245 GCF_041474275.1 Vibrio sp. 10N.222.52.B7
CTATTATGTGGGTTGTGCATTACATATCGCACAGCGAAGCAAAACGCGCGCAGCAGAGCAACAACGCTATTTAACCCAAGAAATTGAAGAGCTAAAGGTAAAGGCAACAACCGATCCGTTGACCGGATGTAGAAACCGAACCGAGGCGTTAGATACCTTCTATGATTTCGAATGGCTGGCGCAACAAGGAAAAACGATTCACATCGCGTTGTTTGATTTAGACCATTTTAAGCAGATCAATGATC
>NZ_JBFRTU010000614.1:0-337 GCF_041474275.1 Vibrio sp. 10N.222.52.B7
TTTCAATGCCTGCCAATGCTACTAACCTAGACCAGTTCGTCAGTGACAGTGAGTTGAAGCTGAATGTTGAAATTAAAGCTCAAGATGTCGCAGTGAAACAGCAAGTCGCACTCGACGTTGAAGTATTGAGTACCCGCCCCTTTCAAGAAGAGTTGGCATTACCTTACTTAGATATACCCAACACGGTCGTAAAGAAAGATGAGCAGAAAGTCGCGCGTTCAGCACGCACAATTGAAGGCACCAAGTGGTTTACACAAAAAGCACGTTACTACTTGTACCCAATGCAAGCTGGCGAGTTTACCGTCCCTGAATTGAAGATTCCCGTTAGTGTAGAGCT
>NZ_JBFRTU010000615.1:0-205 GCF_041474275.1 Vibrio sp. 10N.222.52.B7
TTTGAGCCACTTGCCGAAAGCCGCGGCGATGCTCCAACGGCGCTGGCGTACAAGTAATCATTAAGTCATGTGTATCCGTAGAGCTGAGGTTTAGCCCTACGGAAAGTCTCCAATAGAGCGAGGCTTACTAAGCAACCGTAGCTCCACCAAATAACCGTTGCTTCACTAAACAGTCATAGTTTCACCAAATAAAGAATAAGGACAG
>NZ_JBFRTU010000616.1:0-341 GCF_041474275.1 Vibrio sp. 10N.222.52.B7
GGGTGGTATCACAGGCTCGTTGTTTAAAGAGTTTGCACTAACCCTTGCTGGTGCTGTTTTTGTATCGGGCATTGTGGCGTTAACGTTATCGCCAATGATGTGTTCAAAAATGCTCAAAGCTCACGCCGAGCCAAGCAAGTTTGAGCAGAAAGTACATAGCGTACTAGACGGCATGACCAATCGCTACGAGCGTATGCTTGGCGCGGTAATGCAGCATCGCCCAGTCTTCATTGGCTTCGCTATCATCGTATTTGCAAGTTTGCCACTGTTATTCAAGTTCATCCCTAGTGAGTTAGCACCTTCAGAAGATAAAGGTGTAATAATGCTTATGGGTACAGCAC
>NZ_JBFRTU010000617.1:0-281 GCF_041474275.1 Vibrio sp. 10N.222.52.B7
TGGTCAGTTGCTGTTGTTACACGATTCAATGCATCTTGGTCATCTTTTAGAGACGACAAGTAATCAGATTCAACACCTTGATAGTACTTGCGTTTCTTACGCGGAATCCAATGTCCATTTTCTTTTAACTCGAGGTACTTTTTGTATTCTCTGGTGACCTCTAGTGTGTCTTGATCAACGTTAATACCTAACGAGTTACCCAGAAAGTTCCAGCCGTGGACATCATCGATGTAACCATTGCCATCATCATCAATGCCGTTGCCTGGGATCTCGTCTTCATT
>NZ_JBFRTU010000618.1:0-298 GCF_041474275.1 Vibrio sp. 10N.222.52.B7
TGGTGGTCACAATATTGTTGATGTCAGGAAGCTGGACTCGTTTGTCTAGGTTTGAAAGTGCCGTTTGTGGTGAATCAAGAACCGATATCTCAGTCGCAGTGAGTAGCCATTCTCGTGACAATGCTGGAGAGATCGCACGCATCTCTTCACCGACACAGCGAAATACCGCTTCGAGTGTTAGACCTGATGCGACACATACCACCATCAGATCGACTGCATCAGGAATAACGCGGCTAATTTGCATTCGGACTTGGTTCACGCGCCAATCTAGAATGCGGTCGAACAGGATGCCAACCAC
>NZ_JBFRTU010000619.1:0-229 GCF_041474275.1 Vibrio sp. 10N.222.52.B7
GAACCGTCACTGCACTATTTAACTTCATAACTTCAGCTGCCATGATTTTACCTGGTATTACATGGTATGTGAGCACTGCAACTAGTTTGTCTTTATTTTCTGGCTTCAACAACATGTCGACCGTTCCTTCTGGTAACGCAGCAAATGCCTCATCAGTGGGGGCCAATACGGTGAAAGGGCCTTCGCCTTTCAATGTATCAACTAAGTCCGCTGCTTTTACTGCCGCCAC
>NZ_JBFRTU010000620.1:0-257 GCF_041474275.1 Vibrio sp. 10N.222.52.B7
TGTTATTGGTGGGTTGTGCAATGGTTGCACCTTGGCTAATTACTGTTGCTCAGCTTCCTCAACAACTCACAGAAATGTTAGGTCCACTGGTGGATAGCCCACGCCTATTAATGGCAGTAATTATGTTGCTCGTACTTTGTGTCGGCATGGTTATGGACTTGAGCCCAACGATTCTAATCCTTGTACCCCTTTTAATGCCTGTCATCAAGATGGCTGGAATTGACCCAACGTACTTCGGCCTACTGTTCGTTATTAAC
>NZ_JBFRTU010000621.1:0-306 GCF_041474275.1 Vibrio sp. 10N.222.52.B7
ATCTGATAGTGACGCATCTCTTCAAAGTTCAATCCTCGCCCACGTAGCTTCGAAACATGGCGACCTGTTAACGCACTGTTGATTGGCTGATTAGGTAGAAAGTCAAAGCCATGCGCCTTGTATTTCAACAATCGCAATGCCTTTAGATCGGTATAGATATCGGGATCAAGTGTTGGTTTCGTCTCCATGGTGACCTCTCGCGTTACGCTACTGCAACTTGAGACAAAATCTCATCGATGACTCTGTCTGAACTGACGCCTTCAGCCAATGCATCGTACGATAGAATCAGGCGGTGGCGCAGAACCC
>NZ_JBFRTU010000622.1:0-312 GCF_041474275.1 Vibrio sp. 10N.222.52.B7
GCTCTCTGCCTTTAAAACGGTAGAAGAAGAAGCGACTAATACGGCATTGATCGTCGCGAGCAAGCGAATTTTAGAGCAAGCAAACCTGTTCAAACAACAGTATTTGTTATCGGGTGCTGAGCAAGGCAATGGCTCGGAACATCCTAAAAGTTATAGCCGAACAGGCTGGATAATGCCGACTCAAGGAGATGAGCGTGACTGTCATTATTGGCTTGAAGAATTATACCCTCAAGAGAGCATTTTAGGGCTCAGTTCACCGAGTGTTGAAGATAAAAGTGATAACATACAGTTTCATTGTCGTTATCATTATAG
>NZ_JBFRTU010000623.1:0-221 GCF_041474275.1 Vibrio sp. 10N.222.52.B7
GATTGACTGCGAGCTCAAACCAGATAACGATTGCAGTAAGTGCTAATAGCCATCCCTAAAATAGAACAAAGCCAGCAGTTGATGCTGGCTTTGTTGTTTTCACAATCTGCAAATCACGCTTTGTTTATGCGAATCGAGTACTTAAGCGAACCTAGTGCTTGATCGTACCGAACTACGCCGCTTCCGCTTTTACGACCGGTTGATAGCGTCCCGGTTTATGG
>NZ_JBFRTU010000624.1:0-253 GCF_041474275.1 Vibrio sp. 10N.222.52.B7
CTCTGGGTTAGGCAGAAGGATGCTGGCAACATTGATGTTGTTGGTGACGACTCTTAGTTGTTTGTGGTTTTTGTTGAGGGCGCGTGCTACCGATTCTGGCGTGGTACCGATATCAACGAATAGGGTTGCACCATCTGGGATGTGCTTAACTAGTTCGTCGGCGATCACGTCTTTTTCGTTGAAGTTAAGCGCTTTACGCGTGTTATACGAGGTATTTTCCGAGCTTAAAGGAATGGTTGCACCACCATGATAG
>NZ_JBFRTU010000625.1:0-260 GCF_041474275.1 Vibrio sp. 10N.222.52.B7
CATTAAGCGACGCTGATATCCAGCAAGCAAGAGAAAAAAATTTAGAGTTTACGCTTGATGGACAAAACTCAACAATGAGTACAAACTTTATTGTGCCGAAAGCGTATATCGACACAATCTACAATGGTGCGAATAATCATACTGCGATCGCGGTTGCCCCAGTCGTGGTACCTGTAGCAGCGGTTGTTGCTGCAGAACCAAAAGCTTCACAAGCTCAAGAGATGGTTAACTACTGGTATGGACAAGCGACAAAAGAAGAG
>NZ_JBFRTU010000626.1:0-311 GCF_041474275.1 Vibrio sp. 10N.222.52.B7
ATGCTTTCTTTCGAATCGGCATCGCGAATACTCATGCCTTCTGTCTGGCACCACAACGCGATCACTGAGTCGTAGTCTGAAATTGCCATTTCCCGAATGTTGACCAATCTACTCTCCTTGTATAAACGGGCGCTTAATACGCTACTTTTTGACGAGCGACTTGGTGAGAAACGATAGCGAGGAATCTACAGGGTAATTTTCTAACACCATCTGGCATTCATACCCTCGTTTCTCATAAAAAGGCTTCGCTTGGAAACTTAATGTATCGACCAATGACGACGTACAACCTTGAGACTTCGCATACTCTTCAA
>NZ_JBFRTU010000627.1:0-388 GCF_041474275.1 Vibrio sp. 10N.222.52.B7
TTCAAATTGACGAAACTGTTCTATTGTTTGCATGAGAAACTCGTATTTTTATAATTTTTATGTGCTGACTCTGGAGTCCAGAGCCAGCTTTTGTAGGGTGTGTTAAGTTTTTAGCTAAATAATGATCAGTTCTGGCTCTGCGCGTTTGCTTAACCATTCAGCGCCGTCTTCAGTAATCACGATATTCTCTTCGTGAACCATTGACTTACCCGGTGCGTAAACCATGCCCGGTTCTAATGTCATCACCATACCCGGCTTAAGTACTGTGTTGTCGGTAGCCGTGTTAGACGGGCGCTCTGTCAGCTCCATACCTAAACCATGACCAAGACGACCAACGTCGTTGCCCAATGCACCATTGGCTTCTAATACTCCCCACATCGCGTTGTAG
>NZ_JBFRTU010000628.1:0-277 GCF_041474275.1 Vibrio sp. 10N.222.52.B7
GGCTAAGCTAGATATTGCGATAGGCAGTTTTGGTGAAGTGCCTAAATTGTATGGCACAGAACTTCTCTATACTGAGCAACATGTCTGCTTGCTTGATGAATCGGTGTTGGATGTTGAGTTGCCTATGTCACTGCAATCATTTGTCTCTGTGGAGCACGCCTTAGTATCGCCTAATGGAGCCCTAAAAACCGCAGTTGATACTAAATTGGCTGAGCTGGGCTACACCAGAAAAGTGGCAATCGCATCGAGCAACTTCTTAACGGTAAAGCGATTGATC
>NZ_JBFRTU010000629.1:0-247 GCF_041474275.1 Vibrio sp. 10N.222.52.B7
ATCTGCTTTATCCTAGAACTCTTAATACCTTTAGTTTTATTGGGAGTTTCATCCTCTTCCTCTTCATCTCTAGTTAAAGATTGAACGAACTCTCCATCTTCTCCTTCCTCTTCCTCATCTTCTGAAGGCAACATATTTTTACTATTTTGATAATTCTCTCCTACCACAGCTTCAGATAACTTTAGGTCCAGCTCTTCTAAACTAATGAGAATTTCACCGACCCTAGCAACATCACTCTCACCGGGAT
>NZ_JBFRTU010000630.1:0-281 GCF_041474275.1 Vibrio sp. 10N.222.52.B7
AACTGGCTAGATATGCTGTTGGGCAGCAAGCCGAAGTTGTACACCCTCACCAACAATATTGAGCGTGCCGCCGAACAAGACATCGAACAATACAAAACTGAGTTTGTAAGTTGGGTTCAACACTACAGCTACTGGGCCAAAGATAATCAGTTGTCGAAAGGCATTTTAAACAACGACAGTGGCGCCAAGCTTTCTGCCCTTTCAGAAGCGCAACAGAACCCTATAAACGCCGCTGTAGTCGACACCAAACTGATAAACCATAACTTTAATACCTATAAGAA
>NZ_JBFRTU010000631.1:0-321 GCF_041474275.1 Vibrio sp. 10N.222.52.B7
CCGTGGCAAAACCATGGTTATTATGCTTGGTGGCGAAGCCGTTGCCGATAGAAACTTTGGCAACATAATTAGCGATATAGCCTTACTCCACAGCCTTGGGGTAAAGATTGTTCTCGTTCACGGAGCAAGACCACAGATCAACCAACTATTAGCAAGGCAAGATTGCCACACGCCTTACCATAAGAATATTAGAGTTACTGACGAATATTCTTTAGGTGTCGCGATGCAGGCTGCTGGCCAACTACAACTGGCTATCACAGCTCGACTTTCAATGAGCCTAAACAACACCCCGATGGCAGGCACTCAACTCAATGTGATGAG
>NZ_JBFRTU010000632.1:0-358 GCF_041474275.1 Vibrio sp. 10N.222.52.B7
AGGAGTATTACACTGCCTTAAGTAGTGATAGTGCATCGGCTTCAGACAAAGCTATCAAAGCGACAATCGACTCTACCCAGACTTCATTCATGTATGCTGCTCAAACAGTTCTAGATAATGTTGACCCTTACAACATTGCCTCTACCACTTCGGGACCGGTATTTGGTATTCAAGCCGACGGTGACGAAACAATACCAAACTCTGTTGCTGCGATCCCAACAGCTGGAACCGAACCACTGTTTAAAAAATTATCATTGGTTAATACTGCACTGAACTCTTCGGGAGACAAGCTGGCTTCGTATTTTGACAAATCATCATCAGAGGCTGAACACTCTACTGTAATTTCTCAGCAAAATAC
>NZ_JBFRTU010000633.1:0-296 GCF_041474275.1 Vibrio sp. 10N.222.52.B7
AGTTACTTCAGTACCGTGAATATTGGCCAGAACAACGCGAGAATAGACAAACCCATCGGCTTAACAACCGGTATCAATTTACAAGTTCACTACAATGCGTTGTTACACATTCACTCATCCTCTTTAGAGCCTGACGTGAAATTACACATAGATGAACAAGGTAAACTGACACTCACTAATTCTGGGTCGCGATTTACCTATACATCGTTACTTCATTTTACGGGGCTCGAATCTCAGAGCCAAAAAGTACATGCGGCTTTAGGTGAGCAGTTTATTCCACCACGCTCCACTATTAC
>NZ_JBFRTU010000634.1:0-278 GCF_041474275.1 Vibrio sp. 10N.222.52.B7
GTTCGAATTATCAAAAGTCCCGAGCTCTTTTACCAAATTTAGAAAGCTAGTCGAACACTTGGACGTTAATCGCCGTGAGACGGTTATTTCAGCTCTACCACCAGCAGTGAGACTAGCATCGACATCGACATCGACAATCTCATTATTCAGTTCACCAAATGATGAAAGCGCAGTAATAAGCGATTATTTGGGTGGCGAAGACGCTGGACTAGCGCATTTAGAAAACTACTTTTCACATGATTACGCTCTTAATTACAAGCAGACTCGAAACGCATTTG
>NZ_JBFRTU010000635.1:0-365 GCF_041474275.1 Vibrio sp. 10N.222.52.B7
GAAGACGAGGGCACTGGGGTTCTTGAATACATCCAATACACAGTGAATGCCAAGACCACGCACGACTCTTGGTTTGCGAGTAGCTTTATCCCTTCGTTTGATCAGCAGCAGGACTTAGCGGGACGTTCGTTAGCGAGAAAGTACCCAGTTTATCTTGGTGATAACAACATCGATATTGTGTTTGTGTCGGACTTTTCCGGTTCAATGAACGACAGGTGGGGTTCAAGTCGGCACATAAAAATCGACGATCTAAAGACAGCCATCGACGCAATATCCAGCAAAATTCTTTGCACATCGATTAAACAGGACTATGTCGATGGCGAGTGGAAATACGTTTGTGATGAGCCCGGAGAAGATACAACCGG
>NZ_JBFRTU010000636.1:0-347 GCF_041474275.1 Vibrio sp. 10N.222.52.B7
CGGTGATGCTCGAGATGATACCGAACTCATCCCCTCCCATCCGGAATAGGTTATCTCCAGACTTCAAGCTTACTGAGATAACCTTAATCACATGAATAAGTAACGCATCACCGGCTGGGTGCCCAAACTTATCATTGATCTCTTTAAACTTATCAACATCAAACACTATTAAGCTAAACGGCTTATCACTTTGTATCGATTGACCAAGCATCTTATTAAAAGCTCGGCGATTATAAATTTCCGTTAAACTGTCATGATTGGCAAGAAAGCGAAGCTCCTCTGTTCTTTCATCAATCATTCGATACAAGCGCTCTTTCTCTCGAATTTGCAGGTTCACAATATAAGCA
>NZ_JBFRTU010000637.1:0-400 GCF_041474275.1 Vibrio sp. 10N.222.52.B7
AAAGATAAGTTAGCTGGACAATTACGTTGGCAACTTGTTGGTCATGGTCGAGATGGATCTGAAAACAATAATACTCATCTAAGCGGTTACAGCGCAGATGAGTTAGCTGTGAAACTAGCAGCGTTCAATCAAGTGTTTAGTGAAGCTGAAAATGTCAAGGCTAGCCCTGATCATATTAGTGTAGTCGGTTGTTCGTTAATCAGTGATGACAAACAAAATGGCTTCGGAAGACTTCTTATTCAATCGATGGGTGACAACGATATCCGTAGCGATGTTTCTGTCCGTAGCTCAGAAGTTGCTGTTGACTCGAATGGTCGTAAACATACCCATGACGAAAATGGTCATTGGGTACAAAAAGAGAAAAGCAAGAAAGTGACACTTAGCTGGGATGAACAAGGCG
>NZ_JBFRTU010000638.1:0-287 GCF_041474275.1 Vibrio sp. 10N.222.52.B7
GAGTACAGCTACAAAGAAGCAGGTGAAGAACTCAAAGTATCCCGTAAACGAGTAAAGGCAATGGTAAAAGAAGGTCATGCAGGGGCTTGTGATTATGTTGAAGCTCACCGTAAAACTTATGCAATTCATTTTGCCGTCGATGCTTTCAACGGAAAGGTCGATAGCGCTCTATCTAAAACAAAGCACGACAATTTTGGGAAAATCCAACAAGAAATTATTGATGCTTTTGCCTTGGTAAATCATAACGGTGCTCCATTCAGGAACGCCCGTATCAAACAAGAATACCT
>NZ_JBFRTU010000639.1:0-292 GCF_041474275.1 Vibrio sp. 10N.222.52.B7
TTTTCAATTGAGGGTTCATTCCGAACTCCTCTATGTTCAATTCTACTTATACTTAAGCTGTCTTTTCGTTCAAGTTTGAATCTTGTTTGTCATCAAGCGCAAAGTAAACCTTCGATACAATCACTTCAGCAACCAAAATTGTAAATACCACAGCGAAGAAAGCTACCACGCCACCCCAAGGGCCTGTGAAGCTCACCTTGTCACCGAACATAAGGTTTATCGCTTCTAGCATGACGAATTTTGAGCCAACAAGAATAATGTATGTCGACAGCGCTCGATACACCTTAGGTGC
>NZ_JBFRTU010000640.1:0-278 GCF_041474275.1 Vibrio sp. 10N.222.52.B7
CGTATACACAGGGTTACTTAAGGTCGCGGTCAATCAAGACCAACTCGCAACGGTTATCGGACATGAAGTGGCGCACGTTCTCGCTGACCACAGTAATGAGCGTCTATCTCAGTCTCAAATCGCTAATACTGGCTTATCTATTACTAGTGTCGCGTTAGGCGCATCAGAATACAAACAGTACCAAGGAATGACAATGGCAGCCCTAGGTTTAGGTGTTCAATACGGGGTTATTCTACCGTATGGCCGAACTCAGGAATCAGAAGCCGATGTTGTTGGTT
>NZ_JBFRTU010000641.1:0-228 GCF_041474275.1 Vibrio sp. 10N.222.52.B7
TGCTTTCGGCATTCCAGCAATGGGCGTAGCAGGTGCGGCATTGGCAACAACCTTAGCGCGATTGATTCAAGTGGGCTTAATGTATAGCTACATGCGTATGCGTAAACATTGGCTATTAACGACGCCGAGTTCACCACATCGCCCGTCATTGTGGTTGTCTTACCGTCGCATTGCTTTGCCGTTGACGATGAATGCTGTGTTATGGGCAATGGGCACCATGGCATATCA
>NZ_JBFRTU010000642.1:0-320 GCF_041474275.1 Vibrio sp. 10N.222.52.B7
ATCTAAAATGAAAGAGTACATCGCTGAGATAAGATCTCATGGTATTGAAGTATGGGGAGATTTTTTGTTCGGTTTTGATGAACATGACACTTCTATCTTCAAACAAACGCAGAAGTTCGTCGAAGATATCAAGGTTGATAAGGTGATCCCACACTACATGATTCCGTTTCCCGGTTCGGAGTCTTTTAATCAGCTAGAGCGTGAAGGGCGACTTCTTACTAAAGATTGGTCCAAGTACGATGGTAGCCATTCGGTTTATCAGCCCAGTCGTATGAGCGTTGAAGAGCTAGAGGAAGGCTTGTATTGGATTTGGAGAAAGA
>NZ_JBFRTU010000643.1:0-262 GCF_041474275.1 Vibrio sp. 10N.222.52.B7
TTGATACCGCTCCTATTAGAGCGCTGTTAGATGATGACCAGATTGTCATTGTTGCAGGTTTTCAAGGCGTTAACGCGAAAGGTGATATCACAACCTTAGGGCGAGGTGGTTCAGATACCACGGCCGTTGCATTAGCGGGCGCGCTTCAAGCTAAAGAGTGTCAGATCTATACCGACGTTGATGGCGTATATTCCTGCGATCCTAGAGTGGTTAAGCAATCTAAAAAATTAGATACCTTAGACTTTCCCTCTATGGAAGAAAT
>NZ_JBFRTU010000644.1:0-477 GCF_041474275.1 Vibrio sp. 10N.222.52.B7
ATACCCTATTTACGTGTAAACCGAATCGTAATGGACTATTTGAATTGGCGCGTAAACATGGAAGAGTCGCAGGTACCCGCCCACAAGATCTCAAGAACAAGGTTTATACTGAATCTCTTGATGAAGCTTGGAATCTACTCAAAACAGAGAAGTTTTATATTGTTTTGACGGGGCAAGTATTTGGCATTCATCGAAAATCATTGCGAAGTGCTGATTCTGTTGATGTTGAGTTTGATACTGAAACTCGCTCGACATGTGTCACGGCATAGATCCAACGCTGAATATAAAAAGGACGATAAATTATCGTCCTTTTTTCGTTTGAGTTTTTTGGTTCAACCTTGGTTACAGATGCTCAGCACCCGCTATCGGCCGTATTGCCCAACGATAAAGTGTTCAAACTCATCACACATCTGATGGTTTGACTTATCATTATTCGCCAACTCGGTGGCCCCATCAACGATCGATATCTTCGCATTC
>NZ_JBFRTU010000645.1:0-403 GCF_041474275.1 Vibrio sp. 10N.222.52.B7
ATATAAACCAACGCATTTTCGATCGTAGAGTTGCCTGAGGTATTGGTCAGAAGCTCTTTTGCGGTTTGCAGGTCTCTTAGTTTGAAATGAATGATACCAAGCCACAGCTTCAGTTCGTCTGGTAGTCGGTTAAAACGAGTTTGAACAAGGTTAGTGAACGCGACGAGCTTCTTCTGATCTGTTTCAAATAGCGCAAGTTGACGCGCAATCAGAGTCGACGTCATGGTATTGAGCTTGATGCCATCCAGCGCTATGGCTTTTCCACTTAGCAATTCGCTGACTTCGGCATTGTCGACTGACCATTCTGGTGGTAATGGTGCTGGCAGTGCAAAGTAGTTAGCTAGCTCTCGGTTGATCTCCATAAGGCTGCTGCTGATATTATTGACATCAATAGAGTAAACAC
>NZ_JBFRTU010000646.1:0-233 GCF_041474275.1 Vibrio sp. 10N.222.52.B7
CATCCCTGGCGCAGAGCACGGTATCGACTCAAACGGTTTCTTCGACCTGATGGAGCAACCTAAGCGTGTTGCTGTAATCGGTGCAGGCTACATCGCAGTAGAAATTGCAGGCGTACTAAGTGCACTTGGCACAGAGACACACTTATTCTGTCGTAAAGAGTCGCCACTTCGCAGCTTCGACCCAATGATTGTTGAAACACTGGTTGAAGTAATGGAAGCGGAAGGTCCAACAC
>NZ_JBFRTU010000647.1:0-323 GCF_041474275.1 Vibrio sp. 10N.222.52.B7
ATGGCAATGAAGAGCTGAAGCCTGAAACGAGCTGGAACTATGAGATTGCAGCGATATACAGCCAACCTCGTTGGAACGTTGAAGGTGCCTTGTTTCGCAATGAAATTAACGACCTTATTGATCGTGACGAAACCTACTGCGAGAACGGCGGAATGTTTGAATCGGGTAAAGGGTGTGCCGATAGTTCTAGCTCAACTGGCTATGTGAAAGGAAAACGTACTTATACCAATGTGTCTGAGGCTGTGGTTCAAGGTGCTGAGCTTACTGGCCAATTCCAAATTACTGATGAATGGGGTGTGTCTGGTAACTACACATTCTTAGAC
>NZ_JBFRTU010000648.1:0-232 GCF_041474275.1 Vibrio sp. 10N.222.52.B7
ACTGACTGGGATCCCTTTCTTTCTCTCAAGTACTTTATCGATAAACGCGTTTTCCGATGAGAAGTAAGCGTCTTTATCGCCAGCAAAACCCCACTCGTAAAAGAATAGTCGAATAAAAGATTCAAACTTTTGTTGCTCGTCGGTTTCATTAACTAACGCAAACTCAGCGTCTTTTAATAATCTTGCGAGTTCTTGCTCTGCCCAACTATCTTGAGTTTCAGGGTCAATGGCC
>NZ_JBFRTU010000649.1:0-362 GCF_041474275.1 Vibrio sp. 10N.222.52.B7
GTTCAAGCTATGAGCGCTTTTGAGCCTCAGGCTGGTGATAATGGCTTTATCGATAACCTTGATAGTAAATCTCGCGTTGCGATTACAACAGCATGGTCCGATGTATCTAAAGGGAACAGTGCTATCTCGTAGCAAATAATCTCTACTTTAGTTAAATAATATGAGCCGTCTTCTTTTGAAGACGGCTTTATTAATTCAGCACACTTACTTTTCCTTTCGCAACCAATTGATCTCGAACCAAGTCATACGCCCAGTTGAACGCTATCGCGTAAAGTACGAAGAAAATAACTAGGCCGATGTCCATGATCAGTACGGTTAGGAAGTCGAGTTGTAGAACCCACATCAAGACAGGTAGAGTCACT
>NZ_JBFRTU010000650.1:0-335 GCF_041474275.1 Vibrio sp. 10N.222.52.B7
GATGTGGATGAAGGTGAGGTGATGCTCGAACTCAACGCGCAATATCAAGCCGCTGTCGATGCCGGTTTAAAGATTAACCATATCGACAGCCATCACTTTGGTGGTGTATTTAAATCTCTAAAAGCAGCGTTTACCCGCACAGTGAATCGCATTGGTCTGCCAGTTAGAAGAATCGATAACATCCTAAGTGGCCAAGATGCACTGCGAGTGCCAACGCCAGATGCTTTCGACATGCGTTTCTTTGACGAAGGCGTATCACAGAATGGCCTGCAAGATTTATTGCTGAGCTACCAAGCTATAATGCCTGACGGTGTGCTTGAGTTAATGTGCCACCC
>NZ_JBFRTU010000651.1:0-324 GCF_041474275.1 Vibrio sp. 10N.222.52.B7
GTCTTGGGCCGACCAAGCTCATTTCACCTTTCAGCACGTTGTATAACTGAGGGAGTTCATCCAATTTCGTTTTACGCAAAAAACCACCTAATTTCGTTACAGAACTCGCCCCAACTAAGTGAGTCGCTACAGACTTTGTTTCGACAGGCATCGTGCGGAATTTCACCAAGGTGAAAGGTTTTTTGTTACGACCTACACGGGTCTGAAAAAAGACAGGCGACCCCGTATCAAAGTAACCAAGGATACAAATAATGAGAAATACTGGCCATAGGAACAACAGGCCAAAGAAAGCAAAAACAAAATCTAACAAACGAATCAAAATAT
>NZ_JBFRTU010000652.1:0-322 GCF_041474275.1 Vibrio sp. 10N.222.52.B7
TTTCGATAGTGCTCAATACTTGTGCAGTATATTCACCATGTATACCCAACCACTTTTTTGATCGACGTTTCGTCGAATATGGATAATTCCCCCTAGGGCCCCATCGTTCAGCACATAAAAATGTAAACTCCTCTCTATAAACATCTCTTAACTCTTCCTGTGCCACTAGATCGAATACGTCTTTTAACATCGGGAGTGGAGCTTCTTCTACTTCTTTCTCTCTGGTAGTATCAAATACCTCCTCGGTATAACCCCAGCCTAAACTTTTCCCATTGGTTTTGATCTCTATCGTTAATGAGTCAACAGTCGCATTTCTATCGTG
>NZ_JBFRTU010000653.1:0-240 GCF_041474275.1 Vibrio sp. 10N.222.52.B7
AGACGAGAGAACACCAACAGTAGCATTACGCCAGTAACGAGTAAGTTCATATGTGGGGAAGCAAGAATAAGCGCAAGCTGATCAATGGTTCTTTTACCATTCTTAATCGCATAGAAAATTGCACTGCCAGCAACCAATAGGGCAGGGACAACCCATGCACCATGTACGATCTTGTCGAACCAAAAATCCATTTCACGAATGAACAACACTGCGAAGAATGCGCTGATAAGAAGAGCTGCG
>NZ_JBFRTU010000654.1:0-280 GCF_041474275.1 Vibrio sp. 10N.222.52.B7
CACTTCAAACGGCTGATCAAGAACTTGAAGCTGGAATCGCTCAGCAAATTGATTAGCAAAACTACGAGAAGTACTGCCGACACAATCAGAGCCTGACACCAACACACACATCATCATCAATGAGTCACATTCTGAGCTCACTTTTCTTTGTTTGATGGCCTTCTTAGCGAAATAATCAGCCGTATAAAGACGAGAACGACGCATTCTAAACGTGATGTGCTTTTCATCGTAATACTGCTCTTCGGTCACGACGCCATCAATTCTTGGGTGCCCTTTACGA
>NZ_JBFRTU010000655.1:0-328 GCF_041474275.1 Vibrio sp. 10N.222.52.B7
GAAAAACTTCGAGCAGTTGGGCGCGCGCGATGTCACCTTGAAAACAGTCAGCAAAATTGGCTACGTTCTGAACATCTACAGTGGCAAAGAGCCGATTAAGAAAATAGGAAACCGAGCAATTCGGGTTAGCCAAGAGCAAGAAATCGTCTTAGAAGAGGTGAGCCTTAAGCTTGCCCCTACCTTGAAAATGAACATGTATTCTTGGCATGGGTTTGTAACGGTATTGCTGCTAGCCTGTTTGGTGTTCGTTTTTTTTACTAAGCCTTTTATCCGAAAGCCACAGTTTCTCCAGCCTAGTGAGTATCAACATTTTCAGATTGGCGTGACT
>NZ_JBFRTU010000656.1:0-239 GCF_041474275.1 Vibrio sp. 10N.222.52.B7
GGCATATCTCTTTTTGAGTAAAGAAATATCGACACTAACGACAGTTTATGAATTTCAATGAGATAGCGCTCTATTTCGCCTGTTCTGGGCAAAGTACCTGTACACCATAGCGTCCTAAGTCAAACGAAAAAGAATCATGGCGTTGTTATGGTTTTTGCTAATCTGAAGATAGGTTCGGCAGAGCTCTGTGCGGGATATTTTGTACTTTAATTGGCGGTTAATACAAAACTAAAAAAGGG
>NZ_JBFRTU010000657.1:0-294 GCF_041474275.1 Vibrio sp. 10N.222.52.B7
TCGTCACTCATTGTTACAAACGGCACTTCTACTGCCTGCCTTGAAAAGTGTGATCCAGTGCCGTGAATCAAATATGGGGGGGCATTTACAGACGTTAGGCCATGGTCAGAAAAATAAATGATTTTATATGTTTTATCATACATTGTGAGTAGATCTCTAAGCTTTTCTATAAAAGCAACGCCATAAGCCACTGATTTTGAATAGCATACTAGGTACTTGTTATCTGAGGGTTTTAGTGAAACCTCCCCATCAAATCTCTTACAAAAGTCATAGTGTGACCCCATGGTATGAATG
>NZ_JBFRTU010000658.1:0-271 GCF_041474275.1 Vibrio sp. 10N.222.52.B7
GCTTAGCGGAAGGTGAGTTGATGGTTCGCCCCGGCTCATTAATGGCCAGTGAGAGTAGCTTTGAGATCACCATCAATGGTGTAGGTGGACATGCTGCTCTGCCGCATCAAGGGGTCGATCCTCTCGTTGTTGGCTCGCAAGTCATTCTTGGTCTGCAAACCATCGTGTCTCGTAATTTGAGTGCGATTCACGACACGGCTGTAGTCTCTGCCACCGAATTTATTACCGATGGCACGGTTAACGTCATCCCAACTCAAGTGGTCATTAAAGG
>NZ_JBFRTU010000659.1:0-246 GCF_041474275.1 Vibrio sp. 10N.222.52.B7
CAGACTCTCAATGTACTTCAATATGAGCTAGCGAGTCGTTTCCCTGCTTATGATTTTGATAAGTTAACCTTAGTCGGGCATTCGAACGGTGGCGATATTTCTACATGGTTGAGTAACGAAAATAAAAGTTATGTTTCTCAGCTAATTACGCTCGACCATAAACGAGTCACTTTACCTAAAAGTGAAAATATCCGAGTGCTTTCCATTCGAGCAACTGAATACCCTACCAAAGAGGGTGTGCTACCG
>NZ_JBFRTU010000660.1:0-294 GCF_041474275.1 Vibrio sp. 10N.222.52.B7
TTTAATGACTTACCAAGTTTTGTAATAATAAGCTTAGTAATAACAATCATGGCAATCACAAAAAGGGGCATCAAGTCGGGAGTTTAAACCGAGAATATGGAAATAAAACAGCTTTCAGCGATTGAGGTACTTCCGGTTAGGCATCAAGTGCTTTGGCCTGATAAACCGATGTCGTTTTGCATGGTGCCAAATGACGAACAAGCAACGCATTACGGCGCGTTTATTGGTGAGCAGTTGGTTTGTGTCGCATCTATCTATATCCAAGGCAATGAAGCGAGGCTGAGAAAGTTTGCC
>NZ_JBFRTU010000661.1:0-329 GCF_041474275.1 Vibrio sp. 10N.222.52.B7
CCCATGCTTCTAGAGGTAAACCCAGTAATCGGCGTTATTCTGACGAATATCGCAAAGAGATTCTTTCGACTATCCATAAGCACTATTCTGATTTCTCGCCCACATTTGCACGTGAAAAGATCATAGAAAATCATAATTTAGCTATCTCGTTAGAGACACTTCGCCAATGGATGATTGCCGACAATCTTTGGATCCCGCACTCACAACGAAAACCTAGAGTCTATCAACCTCGTTACCGTCGAGATTGCTTGGGTGAACTTATCCAAATTGACGGCTCCCATCATGACTGGTTTGAAGGCCGCAGCGACAAATGCTGCCTATTGGTGTTC
>NZ_JBFRTU010000662.1:0-215 GCF_041474275.1 Vibrio sp. 10N.222.52.B7
GGGTTACATTGCGGTAAATATCTCTTCACCAAATACTCCGGGACTTCGTTCGCTACAATACGGCGAAGCACTTGATGATCTGTTGTCTGAACTAAAAACCAAGCAATCTGAATTAGAAGCGAAGTATGGAAAATATGTCCCGCTTGCTCTTAAGATCGCTCCGGATCTAAGTGATGACGAAATCAGCCAGATTTGCGAATCATTGATCAAAAATA
>NZ_JBFRTU010000663.1:0-330 GCF_041474275.1 Vibrio sp. 10N.222.52.B7
ATATCGAGTTGCCGATTTCTGAAATGCATTGGCAACAAGTCCAAGCGGCATTGACTGAGCCGAGTATCACGGTGGTGAACCGCTCTGGGGATCAGTGGCCTGCCAAAGTGCGCTATGTGTCGCCGCAAGTTGATTCGGTCACTCGCCAAAGACAAGTCGTGCTTTCGGTTGAGGCACCTTATCAAAGCAAACCAAGATTGTTTCCAAATCAGCAGGTTCAGGCTGAGGTTAATCTAGGACTTAAGAATAACGTAGTCAGTATGCCTTTAAGTGCGATGACACGAGACGGGTATGTGTGGACGTTAGACAACAATGATCGTCTACGTAAAG
>NZ_JBFRTU010000664.1:0-219 GCF_041474275.1 Vibrio sp. 10N.222.52.B7
TATTGTTCCTTAATACTCGTTCGAAACCCGCGAACTCATGAGAAATACGCTAAAGACTTCGTGAATATCTATAAAAACTTAATGTTTCTCGATTATCCAGGACATAAAGACTATAAAACATTTGATTGTATTCGAAAAATGGATGGAGGCTATGCGAAGTTTATTCAAGGAATTACAGAATGCTTATGTTATATGAATAACTACGATATTATATTAAAT
>NZ_JBFRTU010000665.1:0-430 GCF_041474275.1 Vibrio sp. 10N.222.52.B7
ACGCGCCTGTTTCAGGTGTGAGCTATTACGCTTACAGTGGCAAAGGCGCTTGGAAGATCCCAGACCTTAATGACAGTGTGAAGATTAAGACACACCGCCATGAACTGCCAAACCAATCGATCGCGATGGCAATCAGCCGTCGCCAAGACATCAATCGCATCACTAACCGTATGAGCTCTGCTTGGAACTATGATTTGGTTCCTTTAGGCTCTGCTGCGCTGAAGGCATGCTTGGTTGCCGAAGGCGCTGTCGATTGTTATCTACGTATTGGACCAACCGGAGAGTGGGATACCGCGGCAACCCAGTGCATTGTTGAAGAAGCGGGAGGCCGAATCCTGAGTACTCAATTAGAGCCACTCTCGTACAATGAAAGAGAGACGCTTGAGAACCCGAACTTCATTGTTCTTGGTGATGCAGACTTACCTTGGGC
>NZ_JBFRTU010000666.1:0-430 GCF_041474275.1 Vibrio sp. 10N.222.52.B7
CAGTTAGGCGGCAAATTATCTTGGCGAGTGAGTGAATGGTTAACCTTGGCACCGGGCTATTTCTGGTACACGCAAGATGCAGCCGATTTCTATCGCGATCCAAGTAGTGCCGATCCTTCATTTGCTTCATCAGGCTATGCGACTTCAGACCTTCGCTTAGGCAACTTCACAGCTAATGCCTATGAACTAGGTGCGAGTATCAAGGTACATAAGAAGTTACGCTTAAATGCGCTTGCTGCGTACTACGAACAAAGCAACGGTTTTGAAGCACAGTGGTGGGCTGTTGGAGCAACCTATGAGTTCTAACCTGCCCTTTGTACATCGCTTTCATGCCATGACCGTACCGTGTGAAGTGCAAATTTTGTCGATGGATTTGGCTAACATTCCAGAGGCAAGCGCAACAGCAATAGTGACTGAGATAGAGCAAAAC
>NZ_JBFRTU010000667.1:0-267 GCF_041474275.1 Vibrio sp. 10N.222.52.B7
TTTCTACAACAGCCCGCTGAGCTGCGGTCTGCAGATTTTTATCTCTATATAACAAGCTGAATCTAACCGGACTTATGGTGTAGTCATCAAATATTTCAATTACTTTGCCAGCAGCGGCAATATCTTCATGGATATACGTTGGAATGACAGCATAACCAAGAGAATCTAGTACGGCAACGACGACCATTTCCATATCCATAACAGTGAGGCGGCAATCGATTTTGAGTCGAAACTGTTCTTCGGTAGAGCGGCGTAATACGGTTAGAG
>NZ_JBFRTU010000668.1:0-340 GCF_041474275.1 Vibrio sp. 10N.222.52.B7
GGTTGCCATCATAGCGAATGCTTTCAACTTCGATCGTCTTCACTTGCCCTAAGGTTTCAGGCAGCAAAGCTAACCAACCAAGTAAAGAATCACCTTCGCCTGAACCACCGTATTTCTTAGCTTCGTCGTTCATCTGACGCTTGAGGTAACTCACGGTCGGAATACGTTGTTTACCAGGCAGCACTGCTCTAAAGATACGCTCACTCTCCATGCGGTAGGCTTGTGCTTGTGCTTCGTATTGCTGAACCTTCAACACTTGTTGAGTCACAATCACGGCCACCAGCAAACAAGCAGCAATCGCCACTTTCTGCCAAACACGCCAATATTTACTGAATGAAGA
>NZ_JBFRTU010000669.1:0-419 GCF_041474275.1 Vibrio sp. 10N.222.52.B7
GCAACACCTGTGTCGCTTGGTGGTGGCAAAGCGCCTGCTAGTCCGTTATCTCCTCAAGACGACGCCAATAAAGATGACAACACGTCAGCGGGTGAGCAAGACGAAACAAAACAAGAGAACTCAGACCAAGTAAAAGCCACCACTGCGATGGAAATGAAAGTCATCAATGATGCTGCGGCTTACATTGTCAGTTTGGCTAAGCTACACAATCGCAATGAAGAATGGGCAGAAAAAGCGGTAAGAGAAGCGGCGAGTTTAGACTCAGAGAACGCACTCACACTTAACGTGATTGATTTTATTGCTAGCGACCTTCAGCAATTGGTTGAACTGAGTAACGGGCGCACCGTCACCATCAACGGTGTCAGTCAGGAAGTTCAGCTCAATGAGGTGGTTTTTATCGAGCGGGAACAAGACTGGCG
>NZ_JBFRTU010000670.1:0-324 GCF_041474275.1 Vibrio sp. 10N.222.52.B7
GTCATCCACCACTTGAACACGGCGTAGTAGTGCTTTGATACGAGCCATTAACTGACGAGGACTAAATGGCTTCGCAATGTAATCATCGGCACCAATTTCTAAACCAATAATTTGATCGGTTTCATCCGATACCGCTGTCAGCATGATGATTGGCACATTGGATTGCTTTCGAACTCGCTGACACAAGGTAAAACCATCGTCACCGGGGAGCATAACATCGAGCAGAATCAGGTCTGGATAACCTTGGCTTTGCAGGTGGGTTTCTAATTCAACACCGTCTCCAACAGAAGAGACATCGAAGCCCGATTTTGTAAGGTACTCTTC
>NZ_JBFRTU010000671.1:0-232 GCF_041474275.1 Vibrio sp. 10N.222.52.B7
TTCAAAAGACTCTTCATTGCATCCTTCTGATGCGTTGGAAGTGGTAAAGATTGTTGCTGAAATCGGTAGCCAAATCGTCATCAAGAAAAAATACCACACGGACTACCTGATTCAGATGGCTGAAGTGGGCCGTGATCATGTGACGATCGCAGTTTAAACACTGTAGCTATTGCGAAATTGACATAACTTCTGCTGCTTTAAATAGCTTAAAGTGCCGAGTTGATATAAAAAT
>NZ_JBFRTU010000672.1:0-227 GCF_041474275.1 Vibrio sp. 10N.222.52.B7
CGTTAACTAGACTCTCTGTTCTCAGCTGAACGATGCAATAAGCATGATAATAAATACCGCCGTTGATTACGGCGGTATTTTTGTTACTGAAAGTCGCTGTAGCAATTGTGCACTTATGTTTAACGGATACGTACCTTTCCAATTGGGTTTAAACGACTAAATCGGTATTTAGGGTAATAGATCCAAAACAGTTCTTCGTTCTTAGAGTCTTGAGCTATCAATAACTC
>NZ_JBFRTU010000673.1:0-293 GCF_041474275.1 Vibrio sp. 10N.222.52.B7
GTAATAAACTAGTTACTAAGATTAATGGGCAAATACGTGACCTCTTAAAGATGTTTCATCGAAGTTGTTATGTGGGTTATACCGCGACTCCTTTTGCTAATATTTTCATAGATCCAGATGAAAACCATAATGTACATGAAGAAGATCTATTTCCCAAAGATTTCCTTATTGGCTTAGACGCTCCAACCAACTATTTTGGACCGAAGAAAATTTTTATCGATGGGCTACCTGATGAAAAAGAACCAACATGGTTACGAAGTATTTCGGATAATGAAGTTCTCCTACCAATAAAG
>NZ_JBFRTU010000674.1:0-202 GCF_041474275.1 Vibrio sp. 10N.222.52.B7
ATGCACACAGAGTAATACACGAACATCTCGATGCTCTAAATGATCAACTCTACTCCCACCAAGAACAGTGTGAAGTAAAAAACGCTTACGACCCTGAACTGGATAAACGTCTGAGTGAGTGGCGAGAAGAGGACGAGAGTTCTGTCAGAATGGTTCTACAACAGCTGCATTTGATCTATCGAATGCTTCCAGAATTGCATAC
>NZ_JBFRTU010000675.1:0-223 GCF_041474275.1 Vibrio sp. 10N.222.52.B7
CAGAGCTGACAAGTTTAATCGACCTTCCACAAAGCTTTCTGTCGGAATAGAGGTTGTTTCACCCGTTTTCGCGAGATAGTCCCAACCTTGTACATTGGGTAGAGTAATTGCCCCGATAGAATCATCATTTGAAATCGCACATATCTTCTCGACACCGACAGCACCACTGCCACATCTTGCTCCCACGAAATCATTCGATTTAGGGTCACCGTCAGTTTGGAAG
>NZ_JBFRTU010000676.1:0-411 GCF_041474275.1 Vibrio sp. 10N.222.52.B7
GTACAGGATTGTAGGCATAAGTTAAGTGCCTCCATCGCCCCAGAAGTAATTACAATATCGTCAGGTAGGACGTTCAAGCCTTGAACTTGATAGCGTTGGGCAATTTGTCTACGAAGTGTTTCACTGCCTGGAGGTAAATTGGTGAGCATACTGTTATCGGGCATTTGACGACTTGCATTGGCTAAACTGCGCGACAACGCTTGATGCGGAAACAAGGCAGGATCAGGGAATGCCGAGCTAAGTGGAATGATGCTAGGGTCTTTGGCACGTTGGAGCACATCGTAAAGCAAATCACTGATTTTAACGGGATACGGCTTGATGGCTTTTTGTTGTGCGAGTTCTGAGGTGAACACATTTCTGCGTGGTAAAACGAAATATCCAGATTTAGGCTTCGAGCGAACATAGCCTTGG
>NZ_JBFRTU010000677.1:0-301 GCF_041474275.1 Vibrio sp. 10N.222.52.B7
TCGATACAGTTCATCAGAATAAGGCGTCGGGTGTCATTACTGAGGGAACATGACGGGGTAAGTACCAACCGATTCTGTCATGCCTTTATATTCTAGTAGTCATATCGTTCGACTGCCTCACACATCGATATTCATCGATTGGGATTGTTTGATTCTCATCTCTCGAGTATTGAGCTTCTCTCTTTTCCAGATAGTCTGGATGGTACTGATACTCACGGTAATGTTCTCTTGTTTGAGTAGCTTCATCACTTGTATCGACGTATTGTGCGGGTTGAGCAACGTCAACTCGATAATCCTGTCT
>NZ_JBFRTU010000678.1:0-297 GCF_041474275.1 Vibrio sp. 10N.222.52.B7
AAAGAAAGCGATATCCCCGATGAAGATAAAATCTTAGTTGCCAATCCATTCTCTAAAGTACCAAGCGCAATGCACTTTCATTTTCATGTACAAGACGCTTTGGGCAACGGCATAGTTTTGGAGTACGTAGACGGAAAACTCACGATTACCGACCTTAACCCAATCGGTGTGTTAACTAACGACCCGTTGATTGCTTGGCAGCAAGAGAATGTCCTGCACAACTATGTTGATGTGGTGCCATTTAACTTCCAAGACAATGACGGTAACGCAGCAACCCCTAATGTTGAAACCTATGAT
>NZ_JBFRTU010000679.1:0-305 GCF_041474275.1 Vibrio sp. 10N.222.52.B7
CCTTAAAAGTTCTTAGGTGTAATTCTCGATTAAACCTACGCTCAGACAAACAAAAGAGCCCACTAACTCATGGCTAGCAGACCCTTCATCAATCTAATCATCTAATCGGTAAAACGCTTAATTTTCTGACGTTGAGCCTCTTAGAATATCGCGTTTAACTTCACCTTTAAGATCGGTCAGGGTTTGTTGGTCGATATCAATCAAGAAGTGATCACTCGCTTGGCCTGTTGCGAATTTTTCAAGAATCACGAACAAGCTACCAAAACGAGAGCGGAATACCTCTCCCACGGTATATTGGCCAAGAT
>NZ_JBFRTU010000680.1:0-368 GCF_041474275.1 Vibrio sp. 10N.222.52.B7
CTCCAGAGGAGTTCATTATTTCTTTTACCTTGATAGTACCGTTTTTGATTTCAAACGAGCGCACATCTACTTTTTCCGAGGCTTGAGGTAAGATTCTGCTCAATTCATATGAGCGCTTACTATTTATATCCATCCAGATTTGTTTTCCAGATTCGTAAGCCTGTGATTGGCTCGCCACTACATCGCCTTTAAAGACTTTAGACTCAACAGCCGTCCGGTGATAGACGCCCGAACCCATCGCTTGGAAAGAGAATAGGCCTGTTGTAGCAATAACCGTAATCATTGATAATAATTTCATAGCTAGCTCCTTAGTTGTCTGCCTGAATAATTATCTAAAACAATCTTCATGCCACGATTGTTACGTATAT
>NZ_JBFRTU010000681.1:0-277 GCF_041474275.1 Vibrio sp. 10N.222.52.B7
ATGCCTAGCCGTTCGAATCAAACCCAAGTATCTGATAGTGAGCGACATGCTATTGAGCAAACGCCAGCTTACCCGAGAAAATCGGAGTCTGAGCGCGCTTATGATCAACCTCAACACAGCGTTAATGATGGTGGGCAACATTATGGCTCAACAGCCAACCAAGGTTCATCGCCTAGCAGGGGCTCTTCAACCAACTTAGATTCGTCAACTAACATTAGCTCAGCTAACACAGGCTCGTCGGCTCGCGAAACCAGTTTTACCGGGTCTCCTCGTCAAG
>NZ_JBFRTU010000682.1:0-455 GCF_041474275.1 Vibrio sp. 10N.222.52.B7
CATCTGCTGAACCTCATTGCCATATTTTATTCGTTGTCGTGTCTCTTCGAGTGCGTACATTTGCGTCTTCTTGGCTGCAGGGTTAGCACTTCGACCTTCCGTAACCATGGTATCTGCTGATGACTTTTCTTCATCTAATCGCCCTGGTATCGTTTTAACCGATGACCAACCTAAACCACCAATCGAGCGCGCCGTCATTATGCCTTGATAGATGGTATAACCTCGGGCGCCCACTTTGACTTGTCCAAGAAGAATCTTGGTAAATCCACCATGGATTGGAGGAGGCGTGTACGTCATCGTCTTACCGCCCTGCGTCATTCTGGTCGCAATCACCTGCCCCTTAGAGCTGCCTATGCGCATCGCTGGGTTCGTTTTAGAGGCCCACGCAAGATTGTACTCACCGGAAGGTCTAATCTTGTTCATCAAACGAGAACCAAGGCCGGGCTGAGTGACAT
>NZ_JBFRTU010000683.1:0-272 GCF_041474275.1 Vibrio sp. 10N.222.52.B7
ATTAGGCAGCATGTTTTTAAGACGCTCAAATTTCTCAGGCGACATATCTGAACACGCAATCACAGACAACCCGGCACTGCGTTTAAGCATTCTGAGCAAAGAGATATCTGCAATCAGCCTTGTGCCATCAATCAGGTTTTTTTGGTCAACAGCGATAGGACCAAGCTCAGAACCATCCATCAGAGGAATGTAGTCCCCGTTATTCCATTCCATGTGTTCTGCGAGATCATCACTCACAAGGATTGGGTATGGCGGCTTCATGAGGTTTAACG
>NZ_JBFRTU010000684.1:0-395 GCF_041474275.1 Vibrio sp. 10N.222.52.B7
CTCTATAGATCGCTGGCTTGATATCCAACAGTGGTGTGTTGTTCAAGCAGTCCAAGCCTCTCACGGTTACTGTGCCATTCTTGATTTTTTCAATCGGTAGCACGGCGGCACCTATAGGGTTTGGTCTGTGCGGTGAACGTAGTGCAAAGGTGCCTTTGGTCGGTGTTTCTTCATCCCAGCTTTGTATCAACTCGTCTCGTTTTGCGCCTTCTAACCAATACAAGATCAAGATGTGGTCGCCGCCGTTTAAACCCAGTAAACCTTGCTGATAAACGTCATCTAAGATGATTTCACAGATCGGGCCGTTGTCCGGCTGGATGTTATTCGGACACTCCGAAATCGAGTGATAAGGCGTGGTAATTCGGCCAATAAATTTCAGTTCTGCAGACATATTT
>NZ_JBFRTU010000685.1:0-327 GCF_041474275.1 Vibrio sp. 10N.222.52.B7
CTTGAGAGTAATAACTAAACAATTGGGTGCGACTGCATCTACGCGTTCGGCACATTGCCATAACTCTTTTATAGGGCCATTACCCTTAATTAAACGTCTAATACTCCAAACTACATCTTGAACTTGCAAAAGCTCACCATCATGTCGGTAAACGCCGGGACGTAGCCATAGAGTCATCCTTGTATCTTCCATCACCCAATCGTGAGCTAAGGAAGGCATTAGATCACCATCTGGACTCTGAACCAACAATACATCATATACGCTTTTTGCTATATGCAGTTCTGCATGGCGAAATGTCTTAATTGGATCAATAGTGTTTACCCACGG
>NZ_JBFRTU010000686.1:0-309 GCF_041474275.1 Vibrio sp. 10N.222.52.B7
TTCCAAATGCGTGCAGATGCTGGCTCGACATATACCGTGAAAAATAATGGTAATGGAGAGTGGAGTGTTCAACTGCCTCAAGCTTCGGGGTTGTCATTCGATTTAAGTGAGATTTCGATCTTGCCGCCTAAAAACTTCAGTGGTACTGCTGAGTTTGGTGTGGAAGTCTTCACTCAAGAATCGTTGCTGGGTGTGCCTACTGCGGCGGCAAACTTGCCAAGCTTCAAATTGCATGTGGTACCTGTTGGTGATGATGTCGATACTAACCCGACTGATTCTGTGACAGGTAATGAAGGCCAAAACATTGAT
>NZ_JBFRTU010000687.1:0-355 GCF_041474275.1 Vibrio sp. 10N.222.52.B7
CTACTGATCAGCACGCTCTGTTTGTTAGCGTGAGATAGGATTTGTTCTGGGAACTCAAGATTGTGTCGACCAAATGGAACACCAGAACAAAGTGGCCATAAAATTCGGAACAACAGACCATATATATGTTGGTGTGAGACCGTGCTGTGGACTCGGTTGCCCTTAAGTAAATCGCCCCAGTTTTTATCTAGCTGAGCGATTTCAATATCTAGGTGCTCTAAGGTTTTGTCGATGGCCTTTGGCGTACCGCTTGAACCTGAAGTAAACAGGGTCAATTGGATTGCTGCTAACTCAATGGTGGGAAGATTATCGGTTAGAGGCTCGCGTGTTTCGGTGTCTAATAAGGTTTGGATAT
>NZ_JBFRTU010000688.1:0-377 GCF_041474275.1 Vibrio sp. 10N.222.52.B7
CCTGCATTCATTACATCGAACTCATTTTTGAACGGCCTTTTCAACCCATCTCCACTGTGGTTGTTGGTTCGTCTTATCGGTGGTGCTGCTGCATTCATGGCTTTCTTCCAAGTAGGCCCTGAGTTTATCTGGGAAGAAAACACTGGTGGTCTCGTACTAGAAGGCCTACTTCCAACACTGTTCTCAGTATTTATCTTTGCAGGTTTACTACTGCCACTACTACTTAACTTTGGTTTGCTAGAATTGTTTGGCACCTTACTAAGTAAAGTGATGCGCCCAATCTTCAACCTGCCAGGTCGTAGTGCTATCGATTGTATGGCTTCTTGGTTAGGTGACGGCAGTGTCGGTATCCTGCTTACAAGCAAACAGTACGAGAA
>NZ_JBFRTU010000689.1:0-258 GCF_041474275.1 Vibrio sp. 10N.222.52.B7
GAAACAACATTCAGAGCCCTGAAATGATTGTTGTCGGCTCAGGTCGCTACCTACTCGGTGAAAACAACGCACAACAAGTGACGATCAAACAGCCGTTTGCATTAGCCGCAACTCCAACCCGTGTTCAAGACTTTAGAACATTTGTTGACAGCACTGGCTACCAGACAGACGCTGAGCTGATGAACACCTGCGATACGTTCGTCAATGCAGAGATCACAACCGTTTCGGACAATGACTGGCAAAGCCCTGGCTTTAAAC
>NZ_JBFRTU010000690.1:0-263 GCF_041474275.1 Vibrio sp. 10N.222.52.B7
ATTGGAACACGGTGAAAATGAAAAGCTCTATTCGATGAAAAGCCGAACGGGCCGTTGGTTAGAAAGTTTCATATTGGGTTTGCTTTTTATCACTCGAGGCCCATTCAATTACTTTGAGTTTAAGAGCTTAACCGGACGAATTGCTACGGTGTTCATTGGTGTGCTGAGTATGCTGTTTATCGCCAGTATTACTGCGGTATTAGCCAGCAAGCTTACGCTCAGCCAAGGCTCTTCCCATATTAAAGGCGTGAATGATCTTGCGG
>NZ_JBFRTU010000691.1:0-316 GCF_041474275.1 Vibrio sp. 10N.222.52.B7
ATTTCACTCTTGAAACTGATCACGTTGGCTGAATTCGGCACCAAGGTTTCATCGACTACGACACGAAAATCGCGATAGGTGGTCAAGTAGCTCATTAATTTATGGATGATCCCACGCTTAAAGGCATCCATCTTCAAGTTGTCATCGATACTTACGTAGATATATCTAGGCTCTAAAGACAAGTAGTGCACAGATTCGTGTGCTTTGTGGACATCTAGGTTTTGACTGTCTGCTGTTTGATTAAGACGATTTTGTTCCGTTGATTGATTTGAGTCAGCGAGTGGTTGGTTTGATTCATTAGCGGCGGTATTTAAAC
>NZ_JBFRTU010000692.1:0-228 GCF_041474275.1 Vibrio sp. 10N.222.52.B7
AGCAGCGGCGACCCAGATTTTTATTTTGGCTTAGAACCTATAGTAAAGGCATTTCCAAACGTCGAGATCGTTGCCAGTGAAGCGGTTGTTGCACATATCAAACGCACTAAAGATGCAAAGCTCGAATACTGGGGCCCAATCTTAGAAGACAACGCACCGTCTAAAGTCATTGTTCCAACCGTGCTTAACGACACTACGTTGAGCATAGAAGGTGAAACTATCGAAGTG
>NZ_JBFRTU010000693.1:0-320 GCF_041474275.1 Vibrio sp. 10N.222.52.B7
GGGTTGAGTATATCTCGGTAGGGCGCGTTAATATTTTTACTAATATTGGCAGTACCCATGAAGCTTACTTCAATCTTACTCTTAGCAATAACAAGCTCGTCAAATGCAATTTACCAGAACAAGCAGGTAGCTATAGCTTCGGTTATGAAAGCATTGGTTCATATACGTTAATCAATGAGGTAAACCATCCTTGTGGCTTGACCGAGCGTTTGAGATATAAGGCTGATGGTATTCGAGTCAACTCAATGACTTACTTACCAGCCGTTACTGCACATGATGTTCTTACCCTTAATTCGCCAGTTATTAGCACAACCTACGAC
>NZ_JBFRTU010000694.1:0-327 GCF_041474275.1 Vibrio sp. 10N.222.52.B7
TCGTGTTTGAAACCTCACAAGATATGATCGCAGCGAAATCCATCATTGCGCTATCGACAGAATTTGACAAATTGAAACACCATCAATCAGCAATGAAAGATCGCTATGGCACCAGTAAAGGCAAAAACGCAAAGTACAACTGTGGTGCGACTGAAGCTGGATATAAAGATATAAAGTTCTTTCTAGAGATGGAGAATGGACATATTGGTGAGCTTCAACTGAATACGAAAAATATGATGGTTGCGAAAAAGAACGGGCACATTATTTACGATATTCTGCGTGACGGTGGCACATTGGATAAGCCATTCACCATTACAAACTCAGAAG
>NZ_JBFRTU010000695.1:0-389 GCF_041474275.1 Vibrio sp. 10N.222.52.B7
GTGCCGAACCTGTTGCTAAGTCCTCCGAAATACCGATTTTCGGCGCAAAATAGCGCAGAACATAACTGTCATCTGAGCTTTTGGCTGTCACCATCACTGCATGCAGATCTTTAATTTTTTTATACAATTCAAAGTCAGGCGAAAAATTCTTTACGGCTTCCTCTGATTCCAAAATCAGCACTAAATCTCTTGTAGAAAAAGCTTCGACAACAGATTGATTTAAAGCCGCCAAATCAATAGGAACATCGTGTAACTGCAAGTAAGGTTTACCCTTCCAGCTTGGCAGCTCTATTTGAGACAAGCCTTCCTTTCTAGAAATCATAACCTGTCCATAATCACTATTTAGGGTAACCTCATTGAACTTATACTTTTCGATCAAACTAGTACCT
>NZ_JBFRTU010000696.1:0-265 GCF_041474275.1 Vibrio sp. 10N.222.52.B7
TTATCGCCGTTAGCGCCCGAGTTATAACCCCATTCGGCATGGCCAAAGCCAGTCCAATCGTTGTCTAGTCCCATTTGACCTTTAAGGCCGAAACGAGAACTACCACTGTTCCATTCGCCATTATGATCGCCACCTTTGTCTTGGTAACGAACGTCGAAACGACCGTCTAAAGTAAGGCTATCGCCCGCGTCAATGGTAAAAGCGTGTGCAGCAAAAGCAGAACCTGATGTAAGTGCCGTCAGGATCACTGCAGAAAGTATCGACT
>NZ_JBFRTU010000697.1:0-318 GCF_041474275.1 Vibrio sp. 10N.222.52.B7
GAGAATGGTACAGAAGCATCACCAAGTTCTTTTACTCTGTCCATTGGTTCTAAGCGACGAGTCATACCAATCTTAAACACCTCTTCACCAAAACTACCAACGTTGCTGATAACGTAAACATGCCCTCGGCGAGTTTGCTGTGCCATTGATAGCGCACGTTGACCTTTTTCTTCAGCTTCTTGTAGCTTGCTTTCTAATTCTGCAAGTTGTGCTTCAAATACAGCTCTCTGTTCTTCACTTGCTTGGCCTAATTCAGATCGCGCTTTTTCTAGAGCTTTTTGTAGCATCTTTTCTTCTTTTTCAGCTTCTTTACGTGCC
>NZ_JBFRTU010000698.1:0-333 GCF_041474275.1 Vibrio sp. 10N.222.52.B7
GCGTTGAGTGCAGCAAAAGTTTCCGCTAAGCCACTATTGTTGAGCTTAAATTCGACGCCATGGCGGGTAAAATCGATAAACGGATAAACCTGAATATCTTCACGATCCAAATGCGCATTAAGCTCCGTTCCTGAAAAACTACCAACACCACTTCTCCCGATAGCAGCAAGAGCTAACTCTGACGCTGGATATAACTTAGGATCGAGTGCGGCCTTACCACCTAAGCTTGTGTAGTAAATACCTATGTCATCACCTGCGAGATAGTCACGCAGATACCACATCTCTATACCATTGCTAAGCGTCCACTTTTGAACATATGGGTCTACATACATT
>NZ_JBFRTU010000699.1:0-213 GCF_041474275.1 Vibrio sp. 10N.222.52.B7
CAACAGGCCTTAATGGCCAGTATGGTACGTTCCACCTAAGTGCAGATGGACAATGGCATTATGACGTTGACCAGAACAAAGCAACAAAACTAGGAGACGGTGACGAGTATTGGGAGCACTTTACAGTTGAGGCTGTATCTACTGATGGTAGTCATGTCTCGAAAAGTGTATCCGTAGTTGTGCACGGTAATAATGATGCACCGATAGTAGTAC
>NZ_JBFRTU010000700.1:0-349 GCF_041474275.1 Vibrio sp. 10N.222.52.B7
CATTATCGTTTGGGTGCAGTATACGCGAAATTTATTAAATTAGCGTATGGATTTGTTGTATTTATGAAAGCGTGTGTGTTGTTAGCTTTTGCGCTCTTACTGACGGGAGCGGTTAGCGCATCTGATCAGTTCTCTTGGCTCAGAGATGATTCTCGTAGTGCAAGTAAAGTACTCAATTATCTTAATCAACAGAATGATAAAACTCATTTATATCAAGAACGTATTCGATCTCTGAGTGAATCCCTACAACAGAAATGGCAAGACAATCGCCCTGAACGCGCCGATAAACCATGGCAGGAAATCGGTGGTTACGAGTATGCGATCCTAAATCACAAGGGCAAAAGAGCCT
>NZ_JBFRTU010000701.1:0-276 GCF_041474275.1 Vibrio sp. 10N.222.52.B7
CCACATAACTGACCTTAAGATCGTTGATGTGGGTTTCGTTATTTTAGATGAGCATTACCGAGGCTAGCTCTAGGCATACACACGATTACAGATGAGGAAGCACTTGTTTGCGTCCAACACCCATCAATACCTTTAACTCTCCTTGTGGAGTGCTGATCGAGAACGGCGTTGATACTTCAACCACTGCAAAGCCAGCTGCACTCAATACATTCTCTGAGCGCTGTTGGCTGACACCGTAGTCTTCGCTGTCGTTCTCTAAGTACCAATCCCAGTGTA
>NZ_JBFRTU010000702.1:0-282 GCF_041474275.1 Vibrio sp. 10N.222.52.B7
ATCAACATCTAACTGTTCACCTGAACTATCTCTTACTGCAAGATTGTCATAATTAATATGCTGTGTTGTGTCACCTTCAATATCAATGACCCAGACAGATTCATCACCAACGGTTACGAAACCACCAAGAACATTACCAGTATCTTTATCAATAATTTCTGCAGAATCTGGTAACCCGGAAATTCTAACTTCATCTAGGTACTCACTTCCGTCAGTATCAGCAACCGAAGCTGTAACTGTAAATGCAGCATCTTGAAGCACATTGAATGTTCCATCTTCATT
>NZ_JBFRTU010000703.1:0-337 GCF_041474275.1 Vibrio sp. 10N.222.52.B7
GGAATGTTGTTTCCCATCGGGTCTGCAAACTTGGTACCGACATTCAATGAGTTCTGCTTGGCCTGTAATACGGCTCGTAGGTTGTGATCGCGGGCTATCTTCAGCTCTTGGTGGAAAGAAAGGTAACCCTCTTTCTCAATCGTGACCATGTGCTGGCCTGTTGGTAACATCACTTCAACGGGTGTGCTGCCATAGTTCACGCCGTTGATAGAAACCTTGTCGTTGTATTGATTTGAACGAACCACCAAGTTAACCCAAGCGACTTCTTTTTGCTGGTCGTTGGCTTGTTGCTCGCTTTGAGTGAAACAGTTTGATGACTGAATACCAAGCAGACGAC
>NZ_JBFRTU010000704.1:0-272 GCF_041474275.1 Vibrio sp. 10N.222.52.B7
GGATAATGACTAGACAGCGCAATGAATGTCACTTCAAGTTTGGTATCTTGCCATCGGTTTGCTTCTTGGTCGGGTGCCGTTTCTGCGTTCACGCTTGTCACAAAACTCGCCAAGGCAATGAGCAGAAATAGGGATTTAACGTAACGATTAATCAGCGCAACCCAACGATCACTCATCTCTAAATTTCTCTTTAATTGCTAGAATCTCAGGTAACTTTAGAAAAAACATATCGACGATAGTCGGATCAAAATGCTTGCCTTTCTGTTCTTCAA
>NZ_JBFRTU010000705.1:0-401 GCF_041474275.1 Vibrio sp. 10N.222.52.B7
GTATTTGATGTGCCTTACGATTCTTACTTTTTTGACAACTTCGGGATTGGAATTAACTTCAATTATGGCAGCTCACTCAGTGGCGGGAGCTTGCTATTCTTACTCAATAATTAGCATAAGTTGTTGATCTTAATGGTACTCATATAATTTGAATTTGTATGTGTCGTAAAATGGTAAATATCTTAGTGAAAACTTAGCCATCATAGTCATTCGCCCATCACTAGAGCAGACTATGAATAAGTTAAGTTTGGACCGAAAAATGCCGCTATACGTGGTGTCTACACTTGCCCTTAATATGGCAGTTAGCTTGTGGTTATTGAGTATGGCTTCTTCGGCAGTCATGGCTTTTTCTGTGTGCGCGTTGTTTTTGCTCAGCACCCTCATTACTGCACGCCTATATC
>NZ_JBFRTU010000706.1:0-255 GCF_041474275.1 Vibrio sp. 10N.222.52.B7
ATGTTCAAACATATTACTTGTGTGAGCCAACGAGTTGAGAACATTGACACCGCACCCTACTACGTTGACCAGATGCTACGTAAAGCCATGCAAACTAAAAAGCCAGTATATTTGGAAGTCCCGTACGACATGCAAACAATGGATGTCGATGCACCAACAAAACCATTGGACTTAATGTTAGATCAATCTTCGATATCAAACCTTGAAGCCGCGTTGCAAGAAACTGTTACTCTATTGCACCGTTCACGCACCCGT
>NZ_JBFRTU010000707.1:0-361 GCF_041474275.1 Vibrio sp. 10N.222.52.B7
CACGTAACCCTCACCAAGCGACGCGACGTGATAAACAGCACATTATAGATACACTCAAAAAGCGTGCAGATTCCGGTGGAATGGTCGTCATCAATCAAGATATTTACTTACGTGATCCTATAGGTAAACAGTTTGCCGATATCATCTTTCCGGCTGCGACTTGGGGGGAAGAGGATTTCATACGCGCTAATGGTGAGCGTCGGCTGCGCCTTTACCAACAGTTCGCTGATGCGCCGGGTCAGGCTAAGCCAGACTGGTGGATCGTTGCTCAAATGGCTTCGCGAATGGGGTACGACGGGTTTGATTGGCAAAACTCGAATGACGTAGCCGAAGAGTCATCGCGATTTAGTCGCGGTAGCCG
>NZ_JBFRTU010000708.1:0-564 GCF_041474275.1 Vibrio sp. 10N.222.52.B7
GAGTTAGAAACTCCAGATGAAGATGATTATTACGATGATTTTGAGGTATTGAGTAGTTTTTCAAATGCTAGCGGCACCATGATTATTTGGGAGAATATAGACCGTTTAGTTAAGTCTGGCAGTGAAAAGCAAATGCGAGAGCAGATTAAGTCTCTTGGTAAAGACCTTTCTTTAGAGCTAAGCGCAGTATTCTTCAAGTTTTTGAACTCTGGTGAAGTGACCATTTCAATGAAAGTTGGAGATAGCCCATCCGTAAACTTAAAGGGTTGGGATCCTCTCTGCTCCCAATTTGTAACTAAGGACGGTGTGCGTTCTCGTATATTGAAAGAGAGGTCCGTACAAATTGAGGGCGATAAAAATCTTAGCTTTACCGTAAAAGGCGGTGTTATTCCTTCTCTAAATGAATTGAATTCTGATGAGCAAGACTACGTCCGTTATGGCCTCGATAATCAAGGGCTTTACATCTATCGAGAAGGTCGCCTTATCTGGCACGATGGCTGGCCACATCGTATGTATAAAAAAGAAAGTAAGATCACACGTCTTCGAGTTGAGCTGAATTTCAGC
>NZ_JBFRTU010000709.1:0-425 GCF_041474275.1 Vibrio sp. 10N.222.52.B7
TGCTGGTGCGGTGTTGGTGATCACCAAAGTGGGAGACGCTCTGGGTGTTTGGTCACTGCCACTGGCTGCATTCTCGGGTGGTATTGTGTCGGCGACCGCCGTTCTGATTCTGTTTTCGATGCAGAAGAAAAAGGGCAATGACAACTTAATCTTGTGTGGTTTGGCGATCTCATTTCTATTCGGAGCCATCACGAGTTTTTTGATTTATTCAGGCGACCAGAGAGCAGCGAGTTCGATTTTGTTCTGGACGATGGGAGGCTTAGGGCTCGCACGTTGGGATAATTTGATTTTTGCCTTGGCGGGCGTGTTGTGTCTCATAGCATTAATTTTCAAACGTTATCGCGAGCTCGATACTTTGTTGGTGAGTGAACAGACGACAAGCTCATTGGGGATCAATGTGCACCGCCTACAAAGCGAGATTTTTC
>NZ_JBFRTU010000710.1:0-351 GCF_041474275.1 Vibrio sp. 10N.222.52.B7
CTTGGCGTCCAGTGAGGTTCATAAAGGAATACAAAACCTGCCGTTAAGCCAATTCCCAGCATTGATAACCATAACTTACGATTTACCGCATTCATGAAATAGCAACTCACCACAATAATGAGCGAAATACTCCCAAGAAATGCATATCGGGAAAAATCAGATAAAACCAACCGAGATCCTTTTAACTCAGTAGGCAAAACGGGAGCAAACAACAGCCAAGCAACGAACCACCCTAATATGGTCGCCAACATAACCACTTCGCCACGAGCTAAACGGCTAACCGTCGAAACTCCGCAACCACTATTAATTGCCGCGCCAATACCAAACAGAAAACCACCAAACAGAGAAAAC
>NZ_JBFRTU010000711.1:0-251 GCF_041474275.1 Vibrio sp. 10N.222.52.B7
GCGGCTTAGAGACCACCCCTGTTACGCCCCAGATACAGGCAACGGCAATGGCGGCAGTCCATCCTAAAAATGTGTCTCTGTTTGTTGTGTTCATCTTTCTATCTTCCATAATTTTTCGATAATGGCGGTGCAGCACACCGCCTTATTACTTGTAATTTGTATCGTGGTTGACGGTTAGTTAGCGTTTGTCGCTGTTTTCATCTGAGGCGCTTTTTTCTTCGCCTTACCAAACTTCATGAACAGCATCATTG
>NZ_JBFRTU010000712.1:0-238 GCF_041474275.1 Vibrio sp. 10N.222.52.B7
GTGCAGCAACGGTATCTCCAAACGACAGCAGCGGCGCTGTACTTAACAACCCAGATCTAGAGTTTTCAGTAGATTCAGATACTCAACTTGGCCTTACTTTCGGCTACATGTTCACTGACAACATCAGTTTTGAAGTACTAGCGGCGAGCCCTTTCTCTCACAGTATTTCTGTTAATGGCCTAGGTAAAGTTGCTGACACCAAGCACCTTCCACCAACGTTTATGGTTCAGTACTACTT
>NZ_JBFRTU010000713.1:0-375 GCF_041474275.1 Vibrio sp. 10N.222.52.B7
ACTTGGAAGCGGTCTCTAACGCACAAATTCCGCTGCGCCCACCATATGGCATAGTACTTAACCGTGGTGGAGCGATGTTAGACAGCCGTTCTGAAGGTTATTTAGCCGCGCCAAGTTTCCAAGCGTTTTACAGAGATTTACTCGACAGTTACATGCGCCCTATCGCCCGTTTATTGTTCCCAGAAATCATGGGATACGATACACAAAATTTTGGGTTCTCGATTCAGTATCAAGCGAACAAAGATACCTCTTTACGTCTCCATACTGATGCGTCTTCTGTCACGCTCAACATTAACGTAAATATGCCAGATGAAGAGTTTTCAGGGTCAGAACTTAACTTTTATGACCCTGCTACGGGTAAGATGAACCAAACAA
>NZ_JBFRTU010000714.1:0-276 GCF_041474275.1 Vibrio sp. 10N.222.52.B7
CTATAATGGTTTGGGTAATGGCCTTCGCTATAGAAAATTGCTGCGTTTGAAAACAGCATCAATCGCGCAGACTTAGTTGCCAAGTTTGAACAACAGTTATTGGAGATCTACAAAGATCCCATGCTCGATACCAAGCCTAAATTGTTAGAAGAACGTGGGGGCGCTTACTACTCTGAAGCGGCCTGTGAGCTCATGAGCAGTATTCGCAATAACAAACGTTCTATCATGCACGTCAACACTCGCAACAATGGTGCGATTCAAGGATTACCCGATGAC
>NZ_JBFRTU010000715.1:0-241 GCF_041474275.1 Vibrio sp. 10N.222.52.B7
GTATTAGCGGGCACTCGATGGCATTGCAAAACGATTAAAACTGATTTTTTATCTCAGGCATTCCAACCATATCAATCGCTTTATGAGCGTATAAGCCTTACTTTTCAATCTGACCATACCTTTAGCATGAGAGAGTTTGTGACGATTACAGAGCATGACGGTAAGGAGAGTACTATGGAAAATCTGTATTTCGGGCACTATGAGCTTGATGGGAATAATTTGTCGATGAGCATTATAGATG
>NZ_JBFRTU010000716.1:0-205 GCF_041474275.1 Vibrio sp. 10N.222.52.B7
CCATCAATGTTGTATTTACCCGTGTTGTACTTCGCCGAGAATCCTTCTTCCGACTTATCCAACTCTAACCACCAGCCCCAAAACTCACGCTCTTCTGGTGACTTTTTATCGTTCACACACACTGACAAGCAATCAAAAATGTAATGACCATCTTCTGATTGCGGCTCCCTCAAGTAAGGCCCAATAGCCTTTAAAACGTTTAACA
>NZ_JBFRTU010000717.1:0-351 GCF_041474275.1 Vibrio sp. 10N.222.52.B7
TCATTGTTATTCTGTTGCTGTGCGCCGCAAGCTTTACGGTATTAGCAAACAAAACGATTCGCGCAAAAGCTTCCATCGATGCGATGACAAAAGCGTATGGCCGGACCGAGATAATACGAAGAATCAAACGAGTCAGACGCTGTAAAGGAACGGACAAGCAACATGTCCTCGTTCTGCTCGATCTGGATAAGTTCAAGACGATCAATGATGAGCATGGACACCCTACTGGTGATCGAGCACTCGTCCATATTAGTCAACAAATAAGAAAGCACTTAATGAGTGATGAATTGTTTGGCCGCTTAGGCGGTGAAGAGTTTCTTATCATGCTGACCGACACTAAACCTTCTGAAG
>NZ_JBFRTU010000718.1:0-313 GCF_041474275.1 Vibrio sp. 10N.222.52.B7
AATGCATGCCTAACGCTATTAGCATCGCCAGTGTTACTAGCTGTAAGAAGCCAACAATAAGCTTGTCGAAACGACCAAATAGAATAGCCGTCGATTTGATGCCAATTTTTAAGTCGTCATCTCGGTCAACCATTGCATATTGTGTGTCGTAGGCAATCGTCCACAACGCATTGATAATGAAAATAAACCAGACCACACTAGGTAGCTCATTAGTTTGCGCCGCCCAAGCCATTGGGATAGCCCAACTAAACGCTAAGCCGAGGAACAACTGTGGAAGGTGCGTAAAACGCTTCATAAAAGGATAAATGAAGGC
>NZ_JBFRTU010000719.1:0-260 GCF_041474275.1 Vibrio sp. 10N.222.52.B7
AGGTTGGACTGTAAGCACATCACGATAAGCTATTTTACCCTCAGCAATTGAGTCACGAACGCCGCCAGAGTTCATGACACCAAAGTCAGCATTCACTAAGTAATAAGTGCGGTAAGCGTGCCCTAGCAAGTGACCAAGGTTAGTTTGCTCAGATCGAACCACATTACGGTCACCTTCAAGCTTCGCATCAGTTTTAGAGATATCAACATCTAACAACTCTTGCCCCTGCTGCTGATACGCGGAAAGAGTCGCTATTACTG
>NZ_JBFRTU010000720.1:0-331 GCF_041474275.1 Vibrio sp. 10N.222.52.B7
GTAATAACATAGATGCCTCATAAATTTATCTCACTACATCCGTGTACTGCGTGAAGGTGAGGTAACTATACAAAGTGGACATCGTTAAGTTAATTCATATAAACTTAACCATTCGTTAAGTAGTGGTTTATGGTTCGGGTATGAAACTGAATAATGTCGATTTGAACTTATTGAAAGTGTTTGTGGTGGTGTATCAGGAAAAAAGCTTGCGCAAAGCAGCTGAAAAGCTGTTTGTCTCGACACCAGCGGTAAGCCAAAGCGTCAAAAAGCTTAAGGAATCGTTAGGTGAAGAGCTATTTGTTTTGTCCAATAAGCAGTTTCTCCCGACGCC
>NZ_JBFRTU010000721.1:0-302 GCF_041474275.1 Vibrio sp. 10N.222.52.B7
AATACCAACACCATTGGAGCCCACATGCCGATGATACGACCACCGTGGAACAGCGCTGCACCGAAGCTACGTAGGTGAGCTGGGAACAATTCAGAGAAGTAACCACCCCATACCGCAGAAGCAGACAGACCGAAGTTGTAGATAAGGCCTAGGATAGCCAGCATGTTTAGGCTGCCTATCATCACGTCGCTTGGCGCAACGAAGAATACTGAAGCCATGACACCCGCAAGGATGAAACCAAACGCGTTCACTTTACGGCCGTATTTGTCGGCGATTGCACCCCATACCCAAGCACCGAATAG
>NZ_JBFRTU010000722.1:0-331 GCF_041474275.1 Vibrio sp. 10N.222.52.B7
ACATAGAAGTTATACATCTCAGCTTTGTCGAAATAGAACCCATCAGCGTTACTCTCTTCCCATACCTGTTCACCTTCACCAAGTTCAGAAAAATCAGCAGCACTATAGGACTTAGGTTGTACGCTTTGATAGAAGGCACTTGATTCATTTGGATAAGCACAGCTATCGTAATAGTTATTGTCATACTGGCTACCAGTATTGAATTTAACTTTCATACAAACTTCGCGATGCTGAGCTACCTCATTGCTATAAACCCAAGCGGTTAATTTGGTATCAGATGCTGAAACCCGGGACGTTGGTAGCCCCTTAGAGTACCCATAGCTGCTCCCCA
>NZ_JBFRTU010000723.1:0-233 GCF_041474275.1 Vibrio sp. 10N.222.52.B7
GAGTTGATGAGCTTGAGTTAATGAGCTTTAGCAGATTGCGTTAATGCTGAGTGTTGTTAGCGAAAAGGGAATAAGTATAGGGAGATAAACGATGCAGAATAAAGCCCCTGATTTACTCATGCACATGATGAGATTAACTATCTTGTTAACCCTTACCGTGATTGTGCTCGGCGCTTATACCCGTTTGTCTGATGCTGGCCTTGGCTGTCCTGACTGGCCTGGGTGCTATGGAA
>NZ_JBFRTU010000724.1:0-278 GCF_041474275.1 Vibrio sp. 10N.222.52.B7
ATGCAGAGTATTGGCGTGGCTACCACGGTTCGCGTGGTGAGATAATGCCGTCATCAAGCCTTCAATATATTGTTTTGCCAACTCATCGATTTCAAGATCGTTGCTTGCTAATAATTTCCCAAGTTTCTTATAGCCTTCAATGTGGTGACACATTACTAAGTACTTGTGAGCGCTGTGGAATTGAATCAGCTTGTGTTTAGTTACGCCTTCGTCAACAAGGTTGAGCCACTTCTGATAAGTGAAGACACGTGTCATGAAGTTTTCGCGTAAAATAGGGT
>NZ_JBFRTU010000725.1:0-241 GCF_041474275.1 Vibrio sp. 10N.222.52.B7
ATGGTGAGATCACCTTCCCTTATATGCCGGTTATTCGTGTCTTTACCCCCGTAGAAACACCTGAGAAAAGAGTGGGTTACCTTGTTATTAATCTCGACGTATGGGGTTTATCGTCGCGTCTTAGCTTTTCCCCTGATAATGATCTTAGAGCAGAAGTTCTTAATGAAGCGGGTTATTACATAGCGAGTAACCATAGCGGTAAGCTGTTTGGCGATTCTATTCCAGAAAGAAAAGGCTATAA
>NZ_JBFRTU010000726.1:0-225 GCF_041474275.1 Vibrio sp. 10N.222.52.B7
ATAAAAAACGCCCGCTAGATAGCGGGCGTTTTGATTCTCAATTAACTAATTAATCAATTAGATAATCAGAATTAGAAGTCGTAACGTAGACCTAGAGCTAGCTCGTCTTCAGCATCTGCTTTTGATGCAGGGCCGTTAAGAAGGCCAACTGAACCTAACTTGTCACCTTCAGAGATAAGGTTGAAGTTGTACGAGATGTACGTACGGAAGTTAGGCTTGAAGTAG
>NZ_JBFRTU010000727.1:0-417 GCF_041474275.1 Vibrio sp. 10N.222.52.B7
CGATGAGTTCACCGCACCATTGCACGAAATGGATGAAGAAGGGGCGTTGAGTTACCTAATCAACGCTTGCAAGAATTTACGACTGTTGGCGATTGATGGCGACATGAGCCAAAGCGATGTTCTTAACTACAACCAAACCTTGTGCGATCTGCTAGCGCGCAACACCAATTTCATTATCGAAGACTTTTCTGGTGGTGTGGACTTCAAAGTTGAACCTCAACTCTTGGTAGAAAACTTTGATGTGGTTGTGTTGGTGTTAGACGCATCTGTGTCTTCAGTAAGAAGTGCAAAACGACTGTATGAAAAAGTCTCCAACTTACAGCTTTCGTTATCGTCGCGTACTCGTGTGATTACGGTGGTGAACTACCATCGTCCGGAAAATGCTTACGTCTTACAAAAGCCTGATCTTATTAAGTA
>NZ_JBFRTU010000728.1:0-522 GCF_041474275.1 Vibrio sp. 10N.222.52.B7
CCTTGGTACTTATCCCTCGCTTCTACCAAAACAAAGTATCAACCGTTTATGAGCTACTGAAAGTGCGCTTTGGCGAGAAAACCAAACAGCGTGCAGGCGTGATGTATTTAGTCGGTCGAGTGTTCGCTTCAGGTGCCCGCCTCTACATGGCAGCGATTGCAGTCTCGATGATTCTGTTTACCAATATTGACCCTAGCAGCGTGGTGACTTCGGTTGTCATTTTAGTAGCCATCGGCCTTGCTTATACTTACATGGGTGGCATTCGTTCGGTTATCTGGAGTGACCTAATTCAACTTGTGGTTTATGTCGGCGCAGCCATTGCTGTAATCATCTATTTACTGGGGCAAATTCCAGCCGACTTCAGCCAAATAGCTCAAGTACTAGCAAACCCTGGCGAAGGCCAATCTTCTAAGCTGACCTTACTCGATTTCACTCTCGACTTTAGCCCTGCTGGCACTTTTAGTTTCTGGGCATGTATCACTGGTTTTGTCCTGTTGAACATTGGTGCATTTGGTCTTGATC
>NZ_JBFRTU010000729.1:0-275 GCF_041474275.1 Vibrio sp. 10N.222.52.B7
TTTTACATCACACCCACGGATCAAAAAGATCTCTTTTACTGGTTCGACTCGAGTCGGCAGTATCTTGATGGCTCAAGCGGCAAAAGGCATCAAACGCACTTCTATGGAGCTCGGTGGCAACGCACCTTTTATTGTGTTTGACGATGCAGACATCGACGCGGCCGTTCAAGGCGCAATGGCGTCAAAATTCCGTAATGCGGGACAAACATGTGTCTGTGCAAACCGTTTCTATGTTCACAGTAAAGTATACGATGAGTTCGTGGCTAAATTCGATC
>NZ_JBFRTU010000730.1:0-344 GCF_041474275.1 Vibrio sp. 10N.222.52.B7
TACCTGCACCATCTTTAAAGTTACCTGCGTTCTTGCCATTGAGTTCAGGTTTTAATGGATGGATAACAACGTTGAGCTGTTGGTTTAAGATCCAGAAATAATTGGTGGTGTCGTAACGAAGCGTTTCAATTGCTTGCAGCGCTTGTTTCTTTGCTACTTCTTCACCGAGTACGCTACGTTGGCTGTAATAGTAGCTCGCTAAGCTGACCGCGGTTTCGACTTGAGCACTGAGTTTATCTTGGCGCTCTTGCATTGAGCTTTCACGTTGTTGCATTAGGTTGAAAGATGACGCCATTACCAATAGAACAACCGATAAAATGACGATGGAGATAAGTTTTGATTTA
>NZ_JBFRTU010000731.1:0-277 GCF_041474275.1 Vibrio sp. 10N.222.52.B7
ACCGTATGTGTTGAATCAACGCTCAACGATGGCGATTTCGTCGTGGTGAGTGGTGCTCAGTACGTCATGGAAGGCCAACACTTCTCCGATATTCAAGTTAAGAGTCTGTAGGTAAATCATGATGAATCTAGCTGATTTTGCGATCAAACAACGCACCTTCATCCTGTTTTTCACTGCATTGAGTGTTATCGCAGGCCTGTTTTCTTACTTTGATCTTGGCAAGCTCGAAGATCCAAGCTTCACCATCAAAACGGCCGTCGTAGTAACGCTCTACCCC
>NZ_JBFRTU010000732.1:0-260 GCF_041474275.1 Vibrio sp. 10N.222.52.B7
TTGTTAACGTCTCAACTTGATGCGCAACGCCGACTACATCTTCCACACCTATCTGTACTGCAATACCTTGTCCCGATTCTCGGTCAAACTCCCCCACTTCACTAATTCTTTCAAGAATATGCCTTGCTAGATGCTCCTCAACGACAAACAGCAGCACATCTTTTTGCACCTCTAATGTTAATCCGAAGAAGGTGCGCTTTTGGTTTAAGCCCTGCCCTCTGGCATTATTAATCACGGTTGCTCCGGTTGCGCCCGCATCA
>NZ_JBFRTU010000733.1:0-303 GCF_041474275.1 Vibrio sp. 10N.222.52.B7
GCGCTTGATGATGCGTAACATCATTCCTGTTTATCGAGGCTTCTCAATGGCGGGCAGTTTAAGACTGCACGATAACAACACCATTGATATTAGTGGTGCAGTGCTGCGACAAGAAGGCGATGAAGTGATCGTTCAGTTGTTAGAAGGACCAAGCTTCAAAGATATGGTGTCAGAACAAAGACACATTAGACAAAGATACCCAGTATTTTTTGCTAGCCTCAGAGTGGCATAAAAAGCTTTTAAAGTTAAATGCCTTAAAGCCCAAGTCATTCATTCAGATCCGATATTAAAAAGCCCAGCACT
>NZ_JBFRTU010000734.1:0-230 GCF_041474275.1 Vibrio sp. 10N.222.52.B7
ATTTCTAAATAAGGAGTAAAGATTGGTGTGATCAACGCAACCTTGTCGCCTTTTTTAAGTAAGCCGTTGTTAAACATCGTTTGGAATGTATAAGTCATTGAAGCGGTTCCACCTTCCGTTGCAAACAAATCAAAATCTGTTGTCATTGGTGTTGGGCCGTACATTTCTTCAGCGATGTATTGTTTAACTACTTTCTCAATGTTTACCAACATACGCGGTGGTACTGGGTA
>NZ_JBFRTU010000735.1:0-609 GCF_041474275.1 Vibrio sp. 10N.222.52.B7
CCGCATATGACCGCTTATGAAAACCTAGCGTTTGGCTTAGAGACAGCTAAAAAATCCAAAGCAGAAATTAAAGAACGGGTTATTAGAGCAGCAGAACTTTTAGAGATTACTGACCTACTGGATAGAAAGCCAAAGCAGATGTCCGGAGGACAGCGTCAACGTGTTGCTTTGGGTCGAGCGATGGTCCGTAACCCGGATGTTTTTTTATTCGATGAACCGTTGTCTAACCTAGATGCGAAATTACGTGTGTAGATGCGCCGTCGAATTATTCGTCTGCATAACCAACTTCAAGAGTCAGGTAAGCCTGCGACCATGATCTACGTAACCCATGATCAGGTCGAAGCTATGACCATGGGTGACCGTGTTTGTATTCTCAATCAAGGTCGTATTATGCAAGTTGATTCTCCCATGAATGTTTATCACAACCCGAAAAATAAATTTGTCGCGGAGTTTATCGGTTCTCCAGCAATGAACATGCTCGAAGGCACTCTGTTAGAGCAAAGTGGCAAAGTTTGCGTTCAACTTAATGAACACACGATTGAACTATCGCAGGACCATCAAGAAAAAGCGAAGGCGTGGATAGGACAACGTGTTCACCTTGGTATTCGT
>NZ_JBFRTU010000736.1:0-260 GCF_041474275.1 Vibrio sp. 10N.222.52.B7
CTCGGGCGACTAAAGCACCCTTATATTGGTATCCAAATCGCGGCGCTGAAGCAATTAAAACAGTCTGGTGGTTGCTCACATGAAGAGCTAGTTAGCTTGATCTTAAAAGAGCCCGTACTTTATCCTCAAATCACTCTTTTTGATGCCAATACAGTCTACAACGTGCTTGCTGAGAAAATCCAAGGTTCACCGTCAATAGCTCTACAAGCTGCGCTTGCGTTTCTTTGTACACAAAATATGCAAATCACATAACCTATTAG
>NZ_JBFRTU010000737.1:0-329 GCF_041474275.1 Vibrio sp. 10N.222.52.B7
GATGGTAAAGAAAGGCGTCACTTACCAACCGATTGAAGCGGGTCGCTACGCTAAAGGTTTAATCAAGCAAGTCAAAACTTACGAACCCGATGCTCTAGTTGATAAGCTCATCATCGGTGCGTTTATCGAAGCTCGCTCTTGTGAGCGTTTCGCTAAATTAGCTCCATTCTTGGAAGAAGATATGGAGAAGTTTTACGTGTCTCTGCTTCGCTCAGAGGCTCGACATTACCAAGATTACCTTGAGTTAGCAGAGCAGATCGCAGGGAAAGATATCTCAGAGCGTATTGCTCATTTCGCGCAAGTAGAAGCGGATCTTATCACTTCAGAAG
>NZ_JBFRTU010000738.1:0-348 GCF_041474275.1 Vibrio sp. 10N.222.52.B7
AATTTGGGTGGCAGTGTGTTTATGATTTGCTCTAGAGCTTGGGTAAAAGACTGATCTTCACAATCTTTTTGCGGGTCAGGGATATACTCACTTTCACACTGTTCAAGTACTATTGGTGCGTGGCTGATACCAACCGTTGTTGTCACGTCAATAAACCCGCTAAGCGCCACGAGCTGGTCGACACGTTTTGCCTTAACGCCAGAGCTGTCTGACAACTCTGAAATAGAAATCTCTTTACTCATTTTTTTACTTACATCGAGCTTCTTAGACGCGAGGCTGTTTATTTCTTTGCATACGTGGGCGGGCAATCGGACAGTACGACCTTTGTTCATCAATGCCGCTTCAATA
>NZ_JBFRTU010000739.1:0-415 GCF_041474275.1 Vibrio sp. 10N.222.52.B7
GTCTAGGGGGCTCTGCCCTTTTCGATCAGACTCAAGCATTCGGCAAATACTCGCTGGCTTCATCAAACAGCCAAAGCTGGGAAGACATTTTTACGGGCAGTTTAGAAGCCGGATTATCACAAACCTTCACGCCGAATCTATACAGCATTTTTACTGCTTACACGGGTTACCGAAGTGGCTATTTGAGCAATCACTATTTAACGGTTCTGCGTGAAGTCGATATCAATGACGACGGTAAAATCGATGACGATGAAGTGTTCTTGGGGCAAGACTCTCGACCAGATACGCGACTCTCTGGCGGTATTAATATCCAAGCTTTTTACTCATTGTCCGACAGTCTAAAAATCCGACCAAGATACAAATGGTTTATGGATGATTGGGGCGTAATGTCTCACCAGTTAGGCGGCAAATTATC
>NZ_JBFRTU010000740.1:0-489 GCF_041474275.1 Vibrio sp. 10N.222.52.B7
ACCGCAGGAATCGCAGCAAAAAACATGTCGTTGAGTAACCCAACAAAAAGTTCAAAAATAGTCATTAGTTCACCCACCCCCATACGTCAGATAGGCTCATAGCTGCGACAATACCTAAGCTTGTAGCCAACGTTAATAAACTGGCCATGGTGAAGCGTGCGAGACCCATATTAATGTGGCCTTTAAGCATATCTGCTACGGAGTTAATCAAAGGAAAACCGGGCACTAGCATCAATACTGACGAAGCCATCACGATAGTGGGTTGACCACCAATATTGTAGAGCACTGCCTGAGCTGAAATGGTGGTGGTGACAAAAGCGGTAATAGCGAAATTTAATAACGGATTGAAATGGCGATGACCGATCTCTTGTCTCACGATCATACCGCAAGCCGAAGCTATAAACGTCATCATAAAGACATGCCAATCTCCGCCAGCAAGACGGCTAAAAGAAGCACACGATAGCCCTATCATTACGACAACTAACCAAC
>NZ_JBFRTU010000741.1:0-287 GCF_041474275.1 Vibrio sp. 10N.222.52.B7
TTCAGAAGCATTCCCTAACGTTGATTTACTTGTCGTAACTAAACCAAGTTTCGTGTTAGGTAACTATATAAATGAAGGGAAGATAGATTTAGCCTTAGGTAACCCCTATCACAAGACAAATTACGACTTCAACATAGAGGAGTTATTTCACGTCAACTGTTGGTGGGTGGCTCATGAAGACCTGGTAACCTTTAAGTCTCAAGCACCATCACAACGAGTTCTATTAATGGATGGTTGTGAAGAGCTGCTTAACTTGTCAAACATAGCATCGTATAACTTATGGCGAC
>NZ_JBFRTU010000742.1:0-481 GCF_041474275.1 Vibrio sp. 10N.222.52.B7
GATACGGATACCACCACAGCAATGTTTAAGATTAACACTAAATCTTCCAATTGACCTCCAAAGAAGCTAACGACCGCTTAAGTGGTGAGCAACGCTACCACGACACTAAATTATTACACCGTAAACACAAAAGCCGATTCAAACCAAAACCGCCGAGCGTTGTGAATCACTCTTAAATTTCTTGTTAGAAAAATTTGTTCGCCATTTTCACGAACTCTTCCCAGCCCAAAGCAATGCCCATAATTGCACTAAATAGACCGATTAAGCCAGTGACACCAGACAAAAAGCGAAATACCCAACTAGATGTAATTTTAATGGCTGTCGTCGCACTAATTAGGCCAAACCAAGAAACAAAATGAACAGGAAGTGATAGCACAGATCGAATACCCTCCCTTAACCAAATAACTGGATTAGTTAGCTGCTTTGCAAGGGTTTCATCATTTGCTTCTAAAGAGCCTATATGTCTTAAAAGAGTCTGCTC
>NZ_JBFRTU010000743.1:0-251 GCF_041474275.1 Vibrio sp. 10N.222.52.B7
GCAGATCGATGAAATTAAACTAACGCGTCAAGGTGTTGTGCCTTTAATGTACAAGATGATCGATGGCCTCCAAGAAGTTATTGAAAGTGATCTTCCTTTCAAGAAAAAGAGCCGTCTGCGTCGCGTTGAAAAGCTGAAAGCGATGATAACTCGTGCTGATGTCAGCGACGCTGAAAAATATCGCCGTATCTTAGAGGCGTATCAAATTGAAGTGGATTACGGTATTAAGCTCAGTTCTTATTCAAGCCGTG
>NZ_JBFRTU010000744.1:0-289 GCF_041474275.1 Vibrio sp. 10N.222.52.B7
TGACACCATGGTTTCGATTGAAAAAAGTATCGGCTTAGATTGGACACTCAACGCAGAAATAAGCTACGACAGTGTTTCTGGCGCCTCACCAGCGTGGGGACCAACGACACCTCTTGCTTCGAATGCCGACCAGATAAATCGCGCCCTAAAAACTCAACAGGCACAGAATAAAACCGACGAGGTTATTCGTGCAGGCTACGACCCTCATCGCAGTGGCTATGAAATCCAAAAAGTAGGCCTTGAAGACACCAGAAAATCCATCAGCTTAAGCGCGACCTATCGCGACACC
>NZ_JBFRTU010000745.1:0-228 GCF_041474275.1 Vibrio sp. 10N.222.52.B7
GTCTTTGATAGACCCTGCATTGCTAAGCTCCTTGAGTAGTTCAAGACTGTACTTGAGTGAGCGCATGTGTTTTCTTGATTTGTGCTTCTTTTTCTCCCGCTCTAGGAATTGGCTTATTTCTTGAGCTAGTGTGAGCTCTTCTTTTTCCTTCTCACTACGCAGCTTTGCGAATCCTATTTGACTCTTCAAATCATGAACTGAAAGGGCTGTTTTGACTTGCTTTGATAC
>NZ_JBFRTU010000746.1:0-381 GCF_041474275.1 Vibrio sp. 10N.222.52.B7
AGATTGAATTGTCGACCATTCGGATTCCAATTCAGAAGAGACTCTTTTACCCACCATGTTTCCAGCTCGGCTGTTGGCGAGAGTTATGCCTTTCCATGATGTAATAAGGATTTTTCCTTCGCCATCAAACAAGTTACGTGCAAGCAATTCGCTTTGGCTTTGAAGCTCAAACAAAGACAAGTCAAAACCAATTGAGCCAATGATTTTCCCGTCTTGTTTGATTGGTTGGCTGATGGTAGTGATGAGCTCTTGCTTACCGCGAACTGGATAAAAATAGGGTTCCATCACAAATGTCTTACCGGTTTGGTATGGCATTAAGTGCCAGTCGTCTTTGCGCTCACCGTTGCTGTTGAGTTCGGTATTGCTGAAGCTCTCCATTGC
>NZ_JBFRTU010000747.1:0-221 GCF_041474275.1 Vibrio sp. 10N.222.52.B7
GAGGGTAACAGCCTTGAGCAAGCGTTCAATCGCTACCCAATAGACAAACAATTCCGAAGAATTACTTCGCCATTTAACCCGTACCGTAAGCACCCAGTGACCGGACGTATATCTCCGCATAATGGTACTGACTTCGCAACACCCGTAGGGTCGCCAGTTTATTCAACCGGTGACGGTCGAGTTATTGCTATTCGTAACCACCCGTATGCGGGGAAATACAT
>NZ_JBFRTU010000748.1:0-251 GCF_041474275.1 Vibrio sp. 10N.222.52.B7
CATAAGCCTACCTCAAGGAATCAATGGAAAATGTAAAGCCAGTCTGTGTCACTAACCCAATCTATCACAAGACGACTGGCTATTTCACCGCCAGCACATGCTCGATAAAGTCAGACTTCTTTTCACGGTACTCTTCTTGCGGCCAACCTTCGCAAGACATTTTGAGGGTGTTGTATTGCTGAACTAATTCCGGATTCGCACGTAGCTTGTCACGAAATGCCAGAAAGCATTCGAACTCAGAACCGTTAGCG
>NZ_JBFRTU010000749.1:0-392 GCF_041474275.1 Vibrio sp. 10N.222.52.B7
AAACAATCCTATTTGCCGTTTTTATTATGTTTGGCATTGCAGTCGCTGCGAGTATGGCGTCAACCTATTTCATTTCAAGTGAAAAAATCGATGAGATAATATTGAACAAATCTCAAGTTCAAGCTGAATTCTTGGCTGGAAATGCTGGGTATATCTTAGAGAATTCGGACAACCCAGTTCAAGATTTACAAAAGCTGGTGGGTGAGCTGAAACAGCGATCTGATGTCACTTATGCCATTGTTATTGATAGTAACGTAAGCGCTGTTGCACACAGCGACAAAAATAAACTGAATAAAGTTTATGAAGATAGCTATACCGTTAAAGGCGCAACCCAAGGCGTCCAACAGTATTCAAAATGGTACGCTGATGTTCAAAAAGTATGGGTGTTTGAC
>NZ_JBFRTU010000750.1:0-244 GCF_041474275.1 Vibrio sp. 10N.222.52.B7
GAAGACTTTGTGCGTGGTTTTAGTTTAAGCACCGGTATCGTAAAAAAATTCAGTGAAATTCGTGATATTGAGATTGGTGGCAATGGTGAATCTCATTTCGCGCAAGTAGAAATCAGCAACCGTGCTTTTTGGGACATGAAAACTCAGCGGCGTAACTTGGCTGGAACCACAGGTTGTGGTTTGTGCGGTGTTGAGGCGCTTGAACAAGCACTTCCGGATTTGGTTCCATTGCCACCGTCATTAC
>NZ_JBFRTU010000751.1:0-460 GCF_041474275.1 Vibrio sp. 10N.222.52.B7
ACTCATATCAGAAACAAACAAGGAGATGTTCAATTTGAGCGGTTTTTTCGCTTTTGGCCCAATAATAAGCTCAGTACCGACGGGCACATTTTCCAATAACGGTTTGGTCGCCATTTGTGCAACCATCACTTGAATATCATCCCAGTGAGGTAATAGATATCTTGGAACACCCATTGAAGTCATTGGCCCATGGTGACCCACTTTGGATAAGCCATCTCGTGCTAATTGATGAATGAACTCAACCGTGGGCTCCTCTTTGGTTGCAGAAGCTGCTGGTAAGAGATCGGGCGTTGCCGCTTGGATATGAACATCAGGGCCTTCTTGACCCACTTGCTCAGCCGTAAACTGTTTATGGGTACCGTCACAAAATGGGAGATTGTTTGAATACTTACAGCGGCACAAGTAAGCGTCGCCGGTTTCCTCGGCCACGAAACTCTTCGGTTTGAAGCCCGTTCCTGCA
>NZ_JBFRTU010000752.1:0-396 GCF_041474275.1 Vibrio sp. 10N.222.52.B7
GTCACGTACCTATCCTCAAGTGGTTGCCTCTGAATGCAGTCGATTGTTTACGTTTGGTTTGTCTGAGTCGGGTATCTCTGATGTTTTGGACCAATTAAAGCTGCCTGAAGGTTATGAGCTTGGTTACCGTTCTTATCTGCCGTTCATTGAGGTCAAACTGTTTGGTCCTAAGGCAGACTTAGAAACTCGCGTTAAGTTGCTGCAAATGGTTTACAAGCTGCTAGAAAGTAATGTCGTCAGTGTTGATGAGCCTATGGTTGATCATATTGGCCACATCATGGCTGAGAAAAAGAAGACGTTATCGGTGTCTGAAGTGTCGACCAAAGGCGCATTGTCAGCGTGGCTGCAGTTGAATGAGCAGGTTGAAGATTGCTTCGGGCATTCGTGGGTGATGGC
>NZ_JBFRTU010000753.1:0-437 GCF_041474275.1 Vibrio sp. 10N.222.52.B7
CGTCAGAGCTGTTGTTTAGTCGATTTTTTGACCTTGCGCATGCGGAAATAAAAGTAAGTACCTGCTGTCACTGTCTTATTTGATCGCGTTGTTCTAAATAGGCCAAATTGTCACAAGTTTACACTGCAGGTACATTCTTCATTTCTATTGCGCTCTATCGGAATATCTGTGTCTGCATATCGCAAAAAAATAGCGCTCATGTATGACATAAGCGCTATTAAATAACTGGAGACCCACACCTCTCTTAAAGAGATATGTTGGGAATTCTAGATTTTAAATGAACCGACATAACGATCGAGAACTTGTGATAACTCTGCCAGGTGCTGGCTTGATTGCTCTAATTTCTCACTTGCGCTCAAACCGTTTTTGACTGAGCTATTAACCGTATCCATATTCATATTAATTTCATTCGCTACCGCTGATTGCTGCTCCGTTGC
>NZ_JBFRTU010000754.1:0-357 GCF_041474275.1 Vibrio sp. 10N.222.52.B7
GTCGTTAAGAAGAGTGACAAACAATGGGCTAACGTGACGGTACGTTCTGATCAGTACAATGATTCAGTGACCATCAACGGCATTAAGTATGGCAGCACCCCTCTTGAGGTTGCGCTACCAAGTGGTCGTCACCAAGTAACCATTTCCAAACAAGGTTACGAGTCTTACAACCGCGCAGTTACCATCAACGGTAGCGACACTATTTGGGTTAAGCTTCTTCCTAGCAAGGAAAGCCAAGTCCAGTATGAATAGCTCAGCGCTCTAATTAAGATAGCCGTGCCTATTTCACAAAGCTGAATGAATACTCGCCATTTTGTTGGTAGTTATAATCTGTATGATCGTTATAGACAGTATGAT
>NZ_JBFRTU010000755.1:0-309 GCF_041474275.1 Vibrio sp. 10N.222.52.B7
ACCTAGTACTAAGCAACAACCAAGCACTAAGCAGAACCAAGCAACAACCAAACCCAATCGCGCATCTTAATTTTCTACTTCAGCGGCATCGTTCGCAGAGGCCCAAATTTCTGAGCGTCTATTCTTGGCTCTACCTTCTGCCGTTGCGTTGGACGCAATAGGTTTACTTTCACCAAATGAGCGTATAACAAGGCGATTCTTCTCTACACCATCCGTGATTAAACCATCCGACGTCGTCAGTGCTCTTTGTAGACCCAATGCTTGGTTGTAACCTGCTTCGCCAGTGCTGTCAGTGTGTCCATCTACCGT
>NZ_JBFRTU010000756.1:0-259 GCF_041474275.1 Vibrio sp. 10N.222.52.B7
CACCAGAGCCATTGGTATAAAGCTCAAAGTCTTTAATGATGTCTGTACCATTATCGAGTGCAGAGTCTAACCAGGTGAAAATATTGTCATCGCTATCACCAATAAGCAGATCATTCCCAGAGCCCGCAAATAAAGGCTCGTTACTCGCAGCACTAGTCACGTTATATTGTTGTGGTTCTTCAATATCAACCGTCACCGTTTCGACTGTACTTTCAGCGCCATTTGAATCTACTGCGACATAGTCAAATTGAGGGTCATC
>NZ_JBFRTU010000757.1:0-336 GCF_041474275.1 Vibrio sp. 10N.222.52.B7
TGGCCTATGGTGCCTCTTACGGCAACGGTTTAGGCTGGAAACTCAATGGCTTTGACGAGTCAAATATTGATCTTCAAACCGCTCGAGTTCAAAGAAATGGTGTAACTCGCGCTGATATCTCTCCGTTTACTGGGGAAGACAAAGAAGTCGCATCGCCAGGAGGAGACCTAGTCGTCGTTGCTTCTTTAAATCTAAAAAATGACCTACCTATCAATGCTGAGTGTATGTTCCACCGCACCAACCCTTCTTGTAGTCCGTCGTTGGAGTCTGAACAAATGACGTTCAGCATTTCTCTACCGTTTGCTTCTGGAAGTGAGCCAACAGTGAGTTCACTGA
>NZ_JBFRTU010000758.1:0-295 GCF_041474275.1 Vibrio sp. 10N.222.52.B7
GTATCAGCCAGCGGCACGGCGGTTGTCGTCGCTTAATCTATTAGGCTATTAAGCAATCAGGCAGCCTAATGAAAACTCGTTCTAACCCTTTGATGATTAGCCGCCAAAGGGTTAGAACAGTTATAAGCTGATACTTAGCTTGATGTTACTCGTGCAACCTTTTGCCCGGAGAGCATGTCATCAAACGAGGCAACTCTCGCCAAGAATGCACCTTTATTTTCAGGTAAGATAGAACTCGCTAAAGGTAAGTTCGCTTTCATTGAATCCACAGCCCTTCCACGCACCAGTACTTCAA
>NZ_JBFRTU010000759.1:0-322 GCF_041474275.1 Vibrio sp. 10N.222.52.B7
TCTTGTTAGCGCCTAACAAAACGTTGGCAGCTCAACTTTATGGCGAGATGAAATCCTTCTTTCCGAATAACTCCGTTGAGTACTTTGTTTCTTACTACGATTATTACCAACCGGAAGCCTACGTTCCAACCACGGATACCTTTATCGAGAAAGATGCGTCGATAAATGCTCATATTGAGCAAATGAGACTTTCAGCTACCAAAGCTTTGTTAGAAAGAAAAGATGCCATTATTGTTGCTTCTGTATCGGCTATCTACGGTCTTGGTGATCCTAAGTCTTATTTGAAGATGATGCTGCACTTGAGTCGTGGTGAGGTGATGGA
>NZ_JBFRTU010000760.1:0-333 GCF_041474275.1 Vibrio sp. 10N.222.52.B7
ACAGTTCGTGCTTGAGGAAGAACTTAGTCATCGGCATCTTGTCTTTCAAGATTGAAGACAAGATCACGATATCCGCCCAGCTCAGGTGATTCGACATCATCAGGTACCACTGCTTGGTCGAGATATCTTCCCCTCCTTCGACTTGCCACTCGATATCGTTATTCACATTCAACATCCAAAGGTTAAGCGAAGCCCAACACCAAAACGTGAAATTTGCTAAACGAGTACATGACTTTTGAACAATAGAGATTGGAAGAATCAGTTTGATGAGGCCAAAGAAGCTCACGGTAAACGCAGTCATTGCGGTATTGATAGTCACGAACAATACGTTCA
>NZ_JBFRTU010000761.1:0-302 GCF_041474275.1 Vibrio sp. 10N.222.52.B7
GATATCAAGAACTACACCGTCAGCTTCATCGGCCTGATCCATTTCATCTTTCATCAAGATCTGCTCAAGACGATTATTGTGCTTATGGCCTGCGAGTAGTGGGCTCAAACCTAGTGCTTGTTGGCAGATACCGAGTTCTACACCAGAATCTTGCCACGCTGAATAATGACTAGGGAAATCAAATGTACTGATGGTTATCGTTGGCTTGGCGATATTCTTGGTACTGTAGCCACGACCGCCGGCCCCACGGCTAACGTGTAGCTTTATCCCAGCTTTTTGATTATGAGGCTTGTTTGTATCAT
>NZ_JBFRTU010000762.1:0-281 GCF_041474275.1 Vibrio sp. 10N.222.52.B7
ACACCATTTGATACTGTGATGGTCAGAGAGTTAACTGTCTCCTTGCCAGTAGCACTATTGCCTTCACCCGTGATTAACTGACCGTCTTCAACGCTATCTCCAAGAACAAGCTCAAGATTAAGATCCGTGGCGATGTCTTCTTGAATCGTTGTCGAATCCGTGGCAACGGTGATGTCATCCACAACAGGCAAGACTTGAATACTAATAGTTTGAGCTGTCGTTACCGTCTCACCATTACACGGTGAGGTTTCAATCGTCTCTATCGTGAAATCAATACACCC
>NZ_JBFRTU010000763.1:0-269 GCF_041474275.1 Vibrio sp. 10N.222.52.B7
CTGCTGTGTGGTGTCGGCCAGTAACAATCATGACGTGACAACTTTGTTTGGCTTCTTGAATCGCCTTTTTTACTTCTGGATGAATCGTGTGATCATCCTTTAACACGGTTCCATCGAGATCTAACGCCAGCACTTTATACATAGAGTCCTCTACTTATTCCCTGAAGTCGGGCCTAATCAATATTTAAACGGCTTACTTAAACGGCTTATTTAAACAAAAAGCCGATTTACTGTTGGCCGTAATAAGCATTTTCACCGTGCTTACGTAA
>NZ_JBFRTU010000764.1:0-250 GCF_041474275.1 Vibrio sp. 10N.222.52.B7
ATGAGCGAATCAAACTCAGAGCCAATCCCGTTGGTTGCGGTATTCAGTTGGTTAATGAAGTCAGTGACTTGCGCATATTGGCTCTCTAATACTGAAATGGCACTGTAGAGGTCCAAACTTGCTTGATGCAGCTCTGAAGCCAATGAGGCTGAGCCTATTGCACTTGTGGCATCGGTTAGCATTACCGAGTTTTTCTGGATGAATGCCATTTTTTGAGCAAACTTAGCACCTTCAACTAGTGCATTTAACC
>NZ_JBFRTU010000765.1:0-430 GCF_041474275.1 Vibrio sp. 10N.222.52.B7
AGCCTATTCAATAATAGCTGAGAGCAATGAACACATTTCAAGGTATAGAACGTGCGATTTATGAATACTTGATCAGCCACGCCAGTGAACTTCAAGATATTTCCGCCAAAACCATTGCAAATAAAGCCTTAACGACCACAACTTCGGTTAACCGTGTCTGTAAAAAGATGGGCTACGCAAGCTATACGGAGCTACGTTACAAGTTAGCAAGCGAACTAAGACAACAAGTAACTGAACCGTCGAATGAAACGAATCTGCAACAGATTATTGGTGTAGCCAATACACTCAAGTCGTCACCAGTGGTGTATTTATACTCACGTGGCGCGTCCATCGTGAGTGTTAGCTATCTTTCTCGATTTCTGTCGTTAGCCAATGTGCCTCACCTGGTGATCACAGACATCCATCAACTGACTCGAGCTGAGCTCGGTAC
>NZ_JBFRTU010000766.1:0-367 GCF_041474275.1 Vibrio sp. 10N.222.52.B7
ATCCCACGCTCGACCGACGTTGTTACCATTCTGATGGGATAGCACTACAAGACGGCGACAAAATGCTGTCGATGCTGTCTTTAGCCCCATACCGAACTTACCTAACGATTTAGGATTGTCACGGCGTGGCGAACCATAACGCATTGCATTTCGTAGTTGTTCTTCTGACATCCCATCACCATTATCGCTAATGATGACTCTGAACTCTCCATACATATACTGGAGTTCGACTTCAATTTGAGTTGCATTAGCCGCTATTGAATTGTCAATAATGTCCGAAAATGCAGCCTCTTTGCTATAACCGGTATCACGTAAACTTTCGACTAATCGAGCCGCTGACGGGCGAAAATCATCTTCTTCTGGTAGT
>NZ_JBFRTU010000767.1:0-310 GCF_041474275.1 Vibrio sp. 10N.222.52.B7
CTTCGAGCTGAGACGGGATCGCCATTGATGGGTAAACCCAAGGGCGCAAAGATACACGAGCTGTTAAATCTTGGTTTTGTTCTGCCTCTAGCCAAACGTCATACCAACCGCGTTTCCAGTACATTCGGCCGTCACCAATGGTGGTAATACCGTGTGCAGCGGCTTCTTCCAGTCCGAACATTAAGCCTTGATAGCTTTGTTCAAATCGCTCGCTTTGGCTGTTCCATGCCATCTCCATGATTTGGTCACCAGCATTGTCTAATAAGATGCCATTGAGCTTACCGCTGTCTTGGTCTTTTAAATAAACACC
>NZ_JBFRTU010000768.1:0-454 GCF_041474275.1 Vibrio sp. 10N.222.52.B7
AATAAGATCTTTCCCAACTCTATTTTTTCGGGTGTTTGTTTATTATCCGCAGGCACAGGCACCTCCCCTAGAGGCTCAAGCTGTACCTTTGCATTAACAACATTGGGAAGCCCCGTCATCCCAATAAGAATAAAGAGTGCTGCCTTTAATACAGAGCGCTTAGTTACGAGCATTTGACCAATCCTCCGTGTATTCGTAGCCGAAGTCATAGTCTAACCATTCGTATTCTTCGCCTATAAGGGCGTCTCCAGATAACGATTCCAAAAAAGCCACCAGCGCCTTTTTTTCGTAGTCCGTTAGGGAAAGCGTGGTGAGTCGAGAGTCTTTGTTTGAGTCTTCGCCACCACCTTGATTATAAAATTCAACCACATCTTCAAGCGTGGCAAGCATGCCATTGTGCATATACGGCGCAGTTTGACTGAGCTCTCGCAGCGTTGGCGTTATGAACTTACCG
>NZ_JBFRTU010000769.1:0-229 GCF_041474275.1 Vibrio sp. 10N.222.52.B7
TTTCAATACTTTTTGGTCGCTGGTGTTAATAAGTTTAGAGCTTGATGGCTGGTCTGAAGTGGCAAGCATTCCGCAGGCATACCCGATGCTCTGCTGAGGAATATCTTTAGCGACACCAAGTAAACGGAGTAATTCATTCAGTGATTTAACGTGTTTTGATTCTTCGAACCAAGGATGGCGATGTGGGTTTATCAATGCGTGTTCACAACCTTTTTCCCACTGTTCCATC
>NZ_JBFRTU010000770.1:0-235 GCF_041474275.1 Vibrio sp. 10N.222.52.B7
GTTCAATCGCCGTCACATGGCCTTTATTCGCCCACGCAGTATTGGCATTTAATACCACTTCTAGATTAAGGTAATTAAGCGCATTGGCCGTACGAGGAATAGTCACACCATTGAGTTCTATCTGAACACTCTCACCCGCACAAACCATCAATTCGATACAACCGTCGCACGTGACCACACCATTCTGGGTAACCGTCCAATTCAACGTTTCAATCCTACTGGTCACAAATAGGTG
>NZ_JBFRTU010000771.1:0-349 GCF_041474275.1 Vibrio sp. 10N.222.52.B7
TGTTGACGTTTTTGTCTTTGGCGGTACTAGGCAACACCTGCATCACACCAATAGCTCCACGGTGAGAAACCCGGCTTTGATCCAGTCCAGACTCTTGGAAACCTTGTGCTGACATCATCAAAGGGTCGAATTCGTATTGACTCGAATACTTTTCAAAAACATCTGACAGCTTAGCCACTCGGTCTATTTTATTTGGGTTGAGCGCTCTACCTAACCAGCGAGTGTTGTCGATGTATTTCTGATAGATAACATTTCCAAGTAAGGTACCTGTTCGTGCCGTCTTGACGTATTTGTTGATCTCTTTTTTTAGTTGAGGGCTGTTTTTTCTTAATGCCCACGCTATTTGGCC
>NZ_JBFRTU010000772.1:0-214 GCF_041474275.1 Vibrio sp. 10N.222.52.B7
GTCTTGTAGTAGATAGTTTGCGGGCCATCAGCGTGGCGAATAGACCATTCTGCACGACGACCTGACTCGGTGTTCAAGTAAGAGATGCCGTAACCTGGAGATGAAGCTGACTCACCAATAAGTGTGTAATTAGATTGAGTGTGAGGAGCAGCTAATGAAACTTTTGCTTCTTTACCAACCGCATTGAACTCGATACGAGCTTCAACGTCCCAAA
>NZ_JBFRTU010000773.1:0-221 GCF_041474275.1 Vibrio sp. 10N.222.52.B7
GGGTCCAGGATCAAGTCAGGTTGGCTTCGCAGTTGGTTATAAAAAAGGTGGCTTAACCGGTGCGATTGCCGCATTTGTAGGCTTCACCTCCCCTTCTGTCATCCTAATGTTGATATTGGCCTTAGTGAGCAACCAGTTGTTGGAAGCACCGCTTTTCATTTCAATCATCCACGGACTTAAGCTACTCGCGGTCGTGGTTGTAGCTGACGCCACTTTCGGCA
>NZ_JBFRTU010000774.1:0-276 GCF_041474275.1 Vibrio sp. 10N.222.52.B7
AAACCAGGGAGTTCATGGCGACCTAATGCGAGTTTTTCTTGGTCGAGACTGTTCAAGTACTCAAGCACGTTTTGAATAACGACAGGGTACGACTTACTGATCTGCGTAGGTTGAGTATTTCCGACTAACATAAAAATTCTCTTTAAATATAAACAGCTTAATAAAGCCGATGCTTTAAATTAATGGGCACCAAATAGATCTTGCAAAAGCGTCGCTAGCCCTGTCTTATCATCATTGTTTTTAGGCGTGATCAGGTTGGCTGAGCTTTTTACGGTG
>NZ_JBFRTU010000775.1:0-266 GCF_041474275.1 Vibrio sp. 10N.222.52.B7
GGATAAAGTCGATGAGACACCTCGCCATGGGCTTGTTGATGCAACTCCATCAAGCGACCAAAAAACGGATCAGCTTGCGCCATATCACTCAAAGATGATTGCAGAAAACCGTGGTCTTCCGAAACATTGCTGATTAACTTGGTGATCAGCGGTGTTACCTTCAACAAGTGTTCATAAACCTTACGCTCCATAGTCATAGGAGCAATGCTGAAAGGACAATGCCTCGCGGTATTTTCTGGCTGGCGAAACGCAACACCGTGCATGAT
>NZ_JBFRTU010000776.1:0-331 GCF_041474275.1 Vibrio sp. 10N.222.52.B7
GTATTCTTCCGTTCTTTCAACGCGTTTAAAAAGGCCTGCTTGACCGTGCGAGCTTTCATATCATCACTTATGTGATAGCCCACGATTTTTCTTGAGTAAGCGTCCGTCACTAAACTGAGATAAGTACTACCACGCCGCGTTGCTAGATAAGTAATATCGGCAACCCATAATTGCTCTGGTCTTTCCGGTATTAAGCCTTCTTTGACACGATTAGGATGGCAGTAAAAGCGATGATTACTGTTTGTGGTTCGATGATAAGCCCTTCGATTCTGCACTAATAATCGATTCATTCTCAGCAGAGAGAATAAGCGGTCTCGCCCTATTTCAATAT
>NZ_JBFRTU010000777.1:0-359 GCF_041474275.1 Vibrio sp. 10N.222.52.B7
GACAATCTTACGGATTGGGTTGGCTCTACCCCTGTGTTTGCTACTGTGAATGAGTTAACCGTCAATGAAGAACAACAAAAGGTATTGAAAGGCACGGTCGGTGTCGACTGGTATCAAATGGGATTTCAAGTCGGAGAGTTTTTGTCGAAACGACATCCGAAAGGATCAGGCGAAACACCTATCGCCTTATTACTTGGCCCACAATCAAGTGGCGGCACTAAACCTGTAGCACTGGGGTTTTATGATGCAATCAAATCGAGCGATATCAAAATTGCGATAAGCTATTGGGCAGACAACGATAAAGAACTGCAAAGAAACTTGGTACAACAAGTCATAGAGCAGCCGGAGATTCAATATAT
>NZ_JBFRTU010000778.1:0-272 GCF_041474275.1 Vibrio sp. 10N.222.52.B7
CCTAACAACTCAATGTGAGCTTTAATTGTGTCTGCTAAGTGCCTAATCACCGTGTCACCCACTGTATGCCCAAATCGATCGTTAATCGATTTGAAGTCATCAATATCAATCAACAGACATGACATCTCCATATGCTGATTTACCGGCTTCTTGAGCCAATCGTAAATAGCACGACGATTGAACACACGCGTTAAGTCATCATGCATCGCTCGATGCAGTAATTCCCTTTCTAGTAATACTTTATCGGTGACTTCTTCAAGGATCACTTGTAT
>NZ_JBFRTU010000779.1:0-367 GCF_041474275.1 Vibrio sp. 10N.222.52.B7
TTTCTGATCTTCGGATTATTCGGCTTCCCAGAGCTAGGTGTGGTTGGCGCGGCAATCGGTACTACGGTGTCTCGATTCTTTCAAACGATTGCCCTGCTTGTTATGGCAAAGAAACACTACGCCTACCTATTCCCAACACTAAGCAATTGGCGCGATACAATATTGCCTAAGCATAGAAAGAAGTATTTCAAGATAGCGATTCCGATGTTGATTCATGACACGGCTTGGGCGGGTGGCATTCTGATTTATAACGTTATTGTTGGTCAGATGGGCGTTGGCGAGCTTGCGATCATTTCACTGTTATCATCAGTAGAAAGCATCTTGATCTCGGCGTTCACGGGCTTTGCCGTCGCTGCTTCGATCATTT
>NZ_JBFRTU010000780.1:0-410 GCF_041474275.1 Vibrio sp. 10N.222.52.B7
ATGTTGAAGTGTGGGGTGTTGAAACCGTATTGAGCTATGAGTTAGATTCGTTAAGTGTTTACGCTAACCACTCATACTCTGATGGTGACCAGAAAGATCTAGAGAATGGTAAAACTAGCCATATGAGTAAAACAGGCATTCACAACTTCAAGGCGGGTTTCAACTACAGCCTGAACAGTGAGTTTGTGTTTGGTTGGGATTCACGTTTTGTACCGGGTAATGATTACACGGATGAAGATGGTGATGAAATTAAACGCGCAGGTTTCGCAACTCATAACATCTGGGCGGCTTACACACCTACGTTTGCTAAAGATCTAGAAGTGAATCTTGGTGTTGATAATCTACTTGATAAGAAGTACGCAGAGCATACTGGGTTTGGTATCTCTTGGGGTTCAGATAAGTACACCAGC
>NZ_JBFRTU010000781.1:0-220 GCF_041474275.1 Vibrio sp. 10N.222.52.B7
ATACTCATATGCGTCGATGAAAGATAGTGCCTAGAGAGGTGAAATCGCACGTGATCCAATATTTTCTGATAGCTCGTGTCTGCGGCTTTGAGGTGTCTACGTAGTGTTCTAGAAGACATTCCCAATTCTGTGGATAGCGCTTCAATGGAAGGGTAACAGCCAGGCCTTTCAATAAACATCTGTGAGATCTTCTCTTTAAGGCTGGTGGGCGCACTGACTC
>NZ_JBFRTU010000782.1:0-248 GCF_041474275.1 Vibrio sp. 10N.222.52.B7
GGTGCTTCAACAACCGGCGTTGAATCATTCATTTCTAAAAAGCCAATCGACGGTGTAGCGGATCTTAAAGGTCTTAAACTGCGTGCGCCTGAAGGCCTAGTACAACAAGTATTTGCAGCCGCGGGTGCGACTCCAGTAAACCTGCCAGGTTCTGAAGTATTTACTGGCCTAAGCAAAGGCGTAATTGATGCAGCGGACTACACGGTATTCTCTACCAACCAAAAAGCGGGCATGAACGACATTGCAAC
>NZ_JBFRTU010000783.1:0-300 GCF_041474275.1 Vibrio sp. 10N.222.52.B7
GGACACAACAAGGGCAATATTGGGGTTTGTTTGGTCGGAGGCTGTAATGCCGAGCTGCAACCAGAAGACAACTTCACGCTTGCACAGCGCAAGGCACTGTTTGGTTTGGTGGCAGCGTTACAAGAGCAGTTCTTAATTTCAGATGAGAATGTGAAGGGGCATAAAGATTGGGGCGTGAATAAAGCGTGTCATGTTTTGAAGATAAAAGCTTAAGAGCTTGAAAGCAGATGCGGGATGCGAGTAAGCGAGATTCGAAGAGCAGGAAGAGCAGTTGCGGGATTCGAGTAAGCGGGATGCGAA
>NZ_JBFRTU010000784.1:0-290 GCF_041474275.1 Vibrio sp. 10N.222.52.B7
CTATCAAGGTCACCAGCCCCACTTCGGTGTATATGTTGAGCGTATCAATGCCCAAATACAGTGGCATCAGAGCACCAAAGATAGACAGTGGCACACTGGTTAGTACCACTAAAGGATCTCGCAAGCTTTCAAACTGAGCCGCCAGCACCAAGTAGATGATCACAAGCGCGAGGAAGAACGTCGTAACCAGTGACGAGCCTTCTTGTAGGAACTGTCTCAATTGGCCTGAAGTATCGGTCGTATAAGACTTAGGCAATATCTTCGCCGCCCCTTCTTCCATCACTTTATAG
>NZ_JBFRTU010000785.1:0-284 GCF_041474275.1 Vibrio sp. 10N.222.52.B7
GGTGTATATCGTTGGCACAACGAACAGGGTGAATAATGTGCCCAACGACATACCCACCGTGATGACCAAACCAATCGAGAAACGGCTTTGAGCGCCAGCTCCGCTTGCAATGACCAGAGGTACGACACCGACAACCATCGCAGCTGTGGTCATCAATACTGGTCTCATTCGAACAGTCGCTGAACGAATAGCGGCCTCGCGTCGGCTGCATTTCAATTCCTGTTGCATTTGGTTAGCAAACTCCACAATCAAAATACCGTGCTTACTGATCAAGCCTATCAAGG
>NZ_JBFRTU010000786.1:0-399 GCF_041474275.1 Vibrio sp. 10N.222.52.B7
TGTAAGGGGCATGGTGTGTTCCAATAATAACTTTGTTCTTTTGTCTAAGGCGATAGCAGTAGTAGAGTAACCACATCACGACGATGGCTACAGTTGCAAGCAGTGTTATTGCTTTCGCATAGACTATTGCCTCTAGTCCGAAATCAAACATGTTCATTATTTTCTACCATGCTGTGTTTTTATTTTCACGAAGACAGCGTCTATAGTCATGAAAGTTGACGCGACCGAATGCTAAAAGCATCAGTTCAATATTCCATAGACCGCGGTAAGTCTGTAAGTTATTTCCGTTCAGGTCACAAGACCCTAGTTGTAAATATGCTTTTGGTCCGATTGCTTTGTAAAAGTTGAGTATCAAAGGTTGGTCTATAATGGTGAAGCCCATTTTATAGCCTGTTTGAT
>NZ_JBFRTU010000787.1:0-343 GCF_041474275.1 Vibrio sp. 10N.222.52.B7
ACTACATCAGGAACCCTTCTCTCCCCTCCAACTTCCCCTCCCTTTCAACCGTCCCTAATACATCCTTTTTCACCAACGCTTACACCATTATTTCTCAGCAAAACGCGCTTGGTGGGGATCTAATTCATGACCAAGAGGTTGTGTGAGTGAATGATATAACTCTGGCTTACGGCCACGAATCCAGCGTCTGCCCGTACACATATCTAACTCTTCTGCTTTTAACTCTGCCATCACCATATCGTTATCAACACTATCGGTCTCAGCAATGATTTCACCATAAGGGCTGAGGATCATCGCATTGCCTGTTCTAACTTCATCCATATCAACGCCGACACCATTACTA
>NZ_JBFRTU010000788.1:0-259 GCF_041474275.1 Vibrio sp. 10N.222.52.B7
CGCTTGGAAAGCACCTTCAGGTACATCCCAAACACAACTCAGGCCAAACTCGCTCGCAGCCTTAAAACCAAAGCGGCCGTAGTAAGCAGGATCACCAAGCACAACACAGGCTGGGAAACCGAAATCTACCAATGTAGAAAATGCGTCTTCAACCAGTGATTTGGCAATACCTTGATTGCGGTACTCTTCTTTCACTGCGAGAGGCGCAAGTCCCTGCCAGTTATGATCGTCACCATGGAGAGTAATAGGGCTAAACATC
>NZ_JBFRTU010000789.1:0-338 GCF_041474275.1 Vibrio sp. 10N.222.52.B7
AGATTACGATAAGAGCTACGCCTCTGCGGTGACTGCCGCTTCAGGGGGATTGGGTATCATTATCCCGCCATCCATTCCGCTAGTTATTTTCGGCATCTCCGCTATGGGATTAATGGCACCGCCAGAGGCCATTGCTCAACACGGACAGTTTGCCTCTTTATCTATTCCAAAACTGTTTGTTGCTGGGGTTGTGCCGGGTTTCATTATGGCGTCGACGCTAGTGGTCACTAACTACTTTATTGCTAAACGTGAAGGTTACAAAGGGCTGACTGAAAACTGGTCATTTGGCGAAGTAAGACACTCTTTGCGTCGTGGTATCTGGTCGATACTGGCTCCGT
>NZ_JBFRTU010000790.1:0-367 GCF_041474275.1 Vibrio sp. 10N.222.52.B7
CCTTGCCCTAATAGACCACAGGCATGGACCGAAGGGGTCGGTAGGTCTAGTTGTTGAAGCTTATCAATACGTTGTTTAAATGCGTGAATTCTACGATTAACTCCAGGATGTTGAGTGTTGAGTGTTACTCCGTCCCAGAGTTTCACCAGCAATAACTGCTCATTTTGATTGGAGAGGTAGTCGATATACCCAGTTTTAGCTATCGCAGCAAGAGCTGGATAAACGCTGGCTGCGAACTCAGGTAATGGCTGAAATTCCATCACGACGCCCACACTGTTCATATCACTTCGGAAAAAATCGCTATTTTCTATTTCTTGGTGGATCTGGTTTGCTTCATCATGTCCTTGGATTTGTTCCTGTGTTGCAG
>NZ_JBFRTU010000791.1:0-379 GCF_041474275.1 Vibrio sp. 10N.222.52.B7
AGTCAGACCAAACGAGTGGCAGCCTGCATTCTTAGCGGCTTTGATGTCGTTGCTTGAATCGCCTACCATCAGCATATCTTCAGCCTTCACATTATGCTTTTCCAGCAACCAGTTCAGCGCTACTGGGTTCGGCTTTTTCTCTGGGAAAGAGTCTCCACCCAACACATCAACAAAGTACTTATCGATACCGTGCTGCGCCAGAACATCTGGTACAAATTTCGAAGGCTTGTTGGTGACAAGCGCCATGGTGAAGCCCGCTTTGTCTAGCTCAGCTAACGTCTCTTTAACCGATGGATAAAGGTGACTCAGCTTATGGCCGCCCTGCTCGTAGAAATCATCAAACAGGATACGCGCTTTCTTCAAAAGATCAGGTTCAAGG
>NZ_JBFRTU010000792.1:0-278 GCF_041474275.1 Vibrio sp. 10N.222.52.B7
TCATACATACGCTTGATGACGAGGATATTTTGAATGTCTAGATTGATGTCCACAGGCTCTCCAAATGAATCCTTTTATAGGCAGTAATTTCGGTGCGGTAGGCGTACAGAAATTATGTGACTCTAATATCATAGTGGTAGTACAAAACAGATAAGACAGAACAGCGTCAGAACTTCGCTAATCCCTTGATTTTCCATTTGGTAAATCTTGCTTTTCCTCGAATGGCTTTCACTCAAGCGCTAAAGTTACCTCAACAAAGAAACACAGATACCAAACGA
>NZ_JBFRTU010000793.1:0-338 GCF_041474275.1 Vibrio sp. 10N.222.52.B7
GTCTGCGAATTTCCTGCAAGAGTTCATTTAAAAACGGCGTGAGGGTAATGGTTCGTACTTGAGGCTTATATTCATTTCCAAATGTAGGATTAAGGTAGATGCCGACAAATGTTGTATGGCTCAATGCGATAGATTCATGTTGAATCCCTGCAGGCACAAACAAAGCAGAAGTATGGGGCACAAGATGCTGGTAGTGATCAGTTTTAGTTTGTAGCAAGCCCTTGATCGGGAAGATCACTTGATGCCACGTATGTTGGTGCATTGCATCGACATAGCCTTTGGGCATATCGATGGTCTTCACCAATGCTGGTAAATTTGGATTGGCGACCATCATCTCA
>NZ_JBFRTU010000794.1:0-320 GCF_041474275.1 Vibrio sp. 10N.222.52.B7
AGAGTTGTGCTTGTGAGTGTTAATGGACGAGGGTGAACTAATTCTCTCGATATCGTTTCTACAATAAATTTGTGACAGGGCTTCCCCTTGTTTACTCCAGTTAACTGGAGTTAAGAAAATAGCAAGGTAAATAAAGAAGGGGATTATGGGTATCAGGCATACTAGCCCCTTATTCCGCTTGGGGTGAGAGGGGATTTGTGATTTTTTGCCGTGGCCTCAATGAAAAGGAAATAGTGTATCACTAAGTATCAAAGATAAATGGATTTCTAGGTCTATGCTTATTAAGTGTCGTTAGGCACGTTGATTGAGTAGCTAAAGTC
>NZ_JBFRTU010000795.1:0-253 GCF_041474275.1 Vibrio sp. 10N.222.52.B7
ATTCAAGAAGAAGCAAACAAGGAAAAGCTCTTTGAGGTTAAACAGCGATTTCGACAGCTCTGAAGCTTTTGGGTGACCGGCTAACAACATACCTAAGATCAGAGCACCTAGATCTGGTTTAACCCCTACAAACTGGAACAAGCCTGCACCGACGACCAATGCGAAGAAAATGCCGAACAGCACCAACATTTCGCCGTGACCAACCCAGTCGAGGACTTTGTAGAACAATGGACGACAGAATGGCAAAGCGAAC
>NZ_JBFRTU010000796.1:0-303 GCF_041474275.1 Vibrio sp. 10N.222.52.B7
GTACAGTTCCCCAAGTTGGAATGGCTTAACTTATAGTAAGTGCTTACCAACCTAGATAAAAAAAACCTCCTTTATGGAGGTTTTTTCGTTTCTATGCGGCTTTGAGTGCAAGTTTTGTGTCAATGGCGTTGCCATCAATCTTCACTTCCCATCCATAGTTCGAGTATTCACTTGCGAGTGCTTCAGCAACATCTTTTGATACTGTTACGTGTGTCCATGAGCCAATACCGTATGGTTTGTAGGCGAGTTCTTGTGTCTTCATAATAGAGTTATCCTTTCTCTTTGATAATCCCATTATTCACT
>NZ_JBFRTU010000797.1:0-301 GCF_041474275.1 Vibrio sp. 10N.222.52.B7
GGATCTTAGTCAGTTCTTGCTTTAATTTATCGATTTTACGCAGTTCTTTTTCGATCTTACCCTCATACTTTCGAATCTTATCCGCTCTATCGTCTCTTTTTGCTTCTTCTAGGTCAGCTTGGTATTCAGCTAAATCTTGTTCATTGGATTCAATCTTCTCACGCAGATCATCCTTCAAGCCTTCATTAGTGCAGTTCTCTTTCGCGGCTTTTAACGCCGTGGTTAATCGCTCCACTTTGTACTGATTATCGTACTGCTCCGCTTTCTTTATCTGATATTCGATCTCACAGAACTTCTTTTC
>NZ_JBFRTU010000798.1:0-383 GCF_041474275.1 Vibrio sp. 10N.222.52.B7
ATCTTTCAGTTCGGCTTCCAACTCTTTGATGCCGTAACCCGACTCTTTACTGACGAACATGACTTTATAGCCGATTTTCTCGTATATTTTCAGCGTTTCGCGGTATTCGCTAATTTGTTGTTCTGTCAGTAAGTCGACTTTATTGAGCACAACTAACGGGGCAATATTCACCGTTTCAGAGGCGATCAAGTAACGGTCGATGATATTAAGTGATAGCTCCGGCAGTACAGCTGAAACGATAACCATTTGGTCTACGTTTGCGGCAACCGGTTTTAGGCCGTCATAGTAATCAGGGCGAGTTAGCATTGACGTTCTTGGCTCAACGGCTTCTACAACACCAGAGATGCCGGCCATTGATTCAAGTCCTGCGCGCCAAATGACTT
>NZ_JBFRTU010000799.1:0-262 GCF_041474275.1 Vibrio sp. 10N.222.52.B7
AGTCGGACTGGTGTTATTTGCTGATCACGCCTATCTGCAGACGCCACTGACTTTAGACAGAGACACGCTTTCACAACAACTCAATCAGGCTGTGTTAAAGCTGATTGGTACTCAAACCGCGATTGGTGATGGTATTGGCCTTGCAACCAAAACCTTCGTCGACAGCGATGCCCCTCAGCGTGTAATGATTCTACTCAGTGACGGCAGCAATACCGCGGGGGTATTAGATCCACTTGAAGCCGCGGATATTGCTAAGAAGTAC
>NZ_JBFRTU010000800.1:0-359 GCF_041474275.1 Vibrio sp. 10N.222.52.B7
CTCCTAAATACGACAAAGGCTCACAGAAATGTGAGCCTTTTTTTATGTTTTTCTAAAAATTTGAGTTATTGCTCAATTTCATATTGATGAAACAAATATGAAACGACTTTGACACAAATCGGTGTTCTAATCATCCCGCTTATATAAAAAGGGATAACTAATGAAGCACTTTATGAAACCAATTGTTACCGCAGTGGTAACCTCTACACTCTCATTCAACGTACTTTCAGCAGAAATCAAAAATGTCATTCTGATGATCGGCGACGGCATGGGACCTCAGCAAGTTGGCTTATTGGAAACCTACGCAAACCAAGCGCCAAATTCCATCTATAAAGGGAACAAAACGGCCATTTATCAAC
>NZ_JBFRTU010000801.1:0-208 GCF_041474275.1 Vibrio sp. 10N.222.52.B7
CCTTTAATTTGAGAAGAAAGGTAATCAATCGAGCGTTGGAGTTCTAGAGCAAGACCATCTAACTGCAGAGCGCTTGATGCAACACCCGTTAAAGGTGGAACAACACTACGGATGCTTCTTTGAAAGCAAACGGTATTTTCAACAAACGCACCCAGCTTAAAGTGTGAATTGGCGCTGCGCTGCAAAAGGATGAAATTAGACAGTTCGC
>NZ_JBFRTU010000802.1:0-314 GCF_041474275.1 Vibrio sp. 10N.222.52.B7
CGTTTACACCTTCTAGCATTTTAATACGTGCGTCGTTACCAAATTTAACGTCTTTAGCAGCCATCTTAATTTCCTTTAAAATTCTTTATTAAATCAGTTCAGTTTTATGGGTCGGATTACTCAACGATCGCCATGATGTCGTTTTCAGACATGATCAGAACTTCTTTGCCGTCGATCTTTTCAGTTTTAGTGCCGTAGCCTTCAGAAAAGATAACAGTATCGCCAACTTTAACGTCCAATGGTTGTACTGAACCATTTTCTAAAATGCGGCCTTTGCCAACAGCTAGAATAGTACCGCGCGTTGATTTTTCAGC
>NZ_JBFRTU010000803.1:0-299 GCF_041474275.1 Vibrio sp. 10N.222.52.B7
GTATCACTATCGATATTCATCCTTCAGTGGAGAGCCATCAATCTGGCTTGACGACCTAATGGTTACAGGAAATCAAAGATCAAAAGGGTATGGCCGTGAACTTATGTTGGCTTTAAAGTCACAAGCGGAGTCATCATATGCCTCTCACATCTCATGGACGGCAAGTCCACATAATAAGAAAGCGCATGATTTCTACAAAAGGTTGGGTGCAGAGGTTGAGCGAATGGATGGTCAAAGACCTTATTTCCGTTGGGCAATGTACGATTCGTGATCAGATAAAAAGAGAACGATGAATAAAC
>NZ_JBFRTU010000804.1:0-300 GCF_041474275.1 Vibrio sp. 10N.222.52.B7
ACTTCATTTTGACTTATCCAAAGCGGTATTCTTCGATGCTCAAACCGAAGCGAGAATCGATTTCTAACTTCTAGCTGCTGAGTTAGTTTAACAATCAAAGTTCATGTCTAAATCAAAGGCAGTATCACCAACTAGTAATAAGTAATGTGATGCTGTCTTTTTCGTTGTCTATACTTGCTTTTTATCCCTTATAAAAACAGAGGGATAAACGATATATATGCTTCTACTGCAATAATATCTTGATTTAGTATCCCTTAGCTCTATAAAGCTGACGTAGAAACGCGTAGGATCACACTACTT
>NZ_JBFRTU010000805.1:0-373 GCF_041474275.1 Vibrio sp. 10N.222.52.B7
GTACTACCTACACCTTTGTGGATGCTGATACTCCAATAACCATTGATCTAATCAACGATTTTGACAGTGGTAGCGTATACGGCCAATTTACCCTTTCACCTGATGGTAGCTATCAACTAACCACGAATCCCAATGTAACGACCAATCCTGCCGATCCTAAGATCGTCGATGATATTGATTATTTGGTGCGAGATGCCGACGGCGATGAAGTGGTAAGTAACGCGGAGCTCATACTGGATGATAACGAAGGCTTTATTCGTTATGAAGATTCAGAAACCACAGAAGATAACGACGCCATTATTGTTGTGAGTGTTTCTACTGGAGACGTGGACCAAAGCGAAACTGTTGCTGCTATTGAATTCTCAGAAGATTC
>NZ_JBFRTU010000806.1:0-238 GCF_041474275.1 Vibrio sp. 10N.222.52.B7
AATTACGATCGCTAAGCTGGCGCTCGCAAATAGTTGTCAGAATGTTAACCGATCAGCGTGCGTTTTATGGTGTTTTTAGACACGTCAATCTTACGTTTTTAAATCTATTATTTTCCGCGAACACAATAACTTATATTACTGGTGTGAGCACTAAGATTGTTATGCGATGTGATCACCGTCATTAGCTTGTCACTCAAGTTGTTAAATACTAGATTCATAACTAGGAATTATATGACTT
>NZ_JBFRTU010000807.1:0-234 GCF_041474275.1 Vibrio sp. 10N.222.52.B7
CTGTTTGCTTTGGTTGAACTTGATAAGAACAACGAATTAGTGGCGTCTAACTACGCGAAACTGGCTAAGGATGCAGACCTCGACATTATCGCATGGACACTGGAGCGTTCTGGCCCGCTTGCGCAAGGCGGTGGTTGGTATTACAAGAGCGTGAAAGACGGCATCAACAATGATGGCGATATGATGAAAATGCTTGATGTGCTGGCACAAGATGTGGGTGTAATGGGTGTATTC
>NZ_JBFRTU010000808.1:0-424 GCF_041474275.1 Vibrio sp. 10N.222.52.B7
GAGATAGGTTGTGTTTGGGTTTTCATTTCTTCACTGAGTTGTTCTGCAGCGACTTTGATTTGATAACCTTGCGATGACAGGCCGTAGCGTCGAATGAAGCTAACTTGAATGTGATGTTTCGTCTCAGTGTCTTGTCTTAGTGAAGTTCCGCATTGAGTTTGACTCAGTATCTCTTGTTTAACTGGCAACCAAAGCTCGCTATCAAGTGTTTGTTGATTGAGTGCGATTTGAAGCTCTTGCCACGCGACTTGAGGTTGTTCATTAAGCAGAGATTGATACGTATGTTGTAATGGCGTGTTGGTAAACCAAGCGGCGTGACACGCAAACGGCAAAGCGCAGATCAATGCGATTAACGAAGTGACTCTCATTATGATTCCCCAGCTAAGCGGTAACCAACGCCGCGATGTGTTTCGATCTTTAGGGT
>NZ_JBFRTU010000809.1:0-432 GCF_041474275.1 Vibrio sp. 10N.222.52.B7
ATTGAGCTGGTCTATGATCTGCTCAGATGTCATCGACAAAATTTGAAAGCGAAGTTCAGGGAATTTTTCTGCTAAAGGCTTAATCAACTGCATCGGGTTTTGACTGGCTAAAGGCACCATGCCAACTCTTAGCGAGCCGACCAGTTGGCCACGGCAGTTAGCCGCTTCGGCTTGTAAACCGTCATGAGCCGCTAAGACGGTCTTTGCCCAAGCCAATATACGCTCACCCGCTTCGGTAAACCCTTCAAAACGTTGACTTCTTGAAATCAACTCGAGGTCTAACTCTTCTTCTAAACGCCTTATCCTCATCGACAACGTTGGCTGAGTAATATGACAAAGTGTCGCAGCCTGACCAAAGTGTTTCGTTTGATCTAAAGCGATTAAATACTTAAGTTGTTTTATATCCATGAATGATTAGTAAAACCTTGAAAT
>NZ_JBFRTU010000810.1:0-396 GCF_041474275.1 Vibrio sp. 10N.222.52.B7
GTGCTTCTGAAGATAAACTGACACCGTTTGCAAATCGCCCAAGATGTTGCTTACGCTTTAGGCGACTCTCGCCGTTATTTTTACTCGGATGTAAAAGCGTTACGCGACCGCCTTGAGTCTCGCAATTGTTATCTAAGATGTCGCCTATATCTCTATTGAAGCGAGCTAGCAGACTGCTATTCGCCCCCCAGAGTGGAACATCACTGCTGTACCAAATGGCTTTGGGTGGAACCGAACTATCTTGGATACGCAAAGCGTCTTTTAACTCACTAATGAAGCGTTTAGCGTTGTCTGGTAGATATACAGCTCCCAATATGCCAAATGTTTGGTTACAACCGTACCCAGTATTCCGTTTATCTCTGGCTTCTAGCCAGCCCGAGTAATCAAACTGATACC
>NZ_JBFRTU010000811.1:0-290 GCF_041474275.1 Vibrio sp. 10N.222.52.B7
GTCCAAGCTAGGGTGAGGGCAATCTGGGATAACCAGTGAATACAAGGCACCGACATGGAATTTAATGCCCAAGTGAACAAAGGGCTTCGAGTGATCCAATTCGATGGCTTTATGGTGCGGTAACAGCAAATGGCAGCCAACGCCTTGATCGATTTGTTGCTCAATCATGTAGTGATATGCCTGCTCGCTTGGCGATAAGATCAGGTGTGCCGATGGATCGGGATTGAGTATCGGAAATTGATGAGTTTGAGCGTCGGGCGTCTTTTCAATTAGCCAGTAGCAATCAATGA
>NZ_JBFRTU010000812.1:0-395 GCF_041474275.1 Vibrio sp. 10N.222.52.B7
GCTTGCTTAAGAGCCAAGAGATCGACTTAGAGATCTTGTTGAGTGACAGTGTACCTGAGCAGATGATCATGCAACGTTCACGTGTTGGTATTACTTCCAAAAAGTGGACTGACAAAGAGATGGCTAGGTTCGACATGCGCTACGGCTACAGACCGACCGAGCTGATGTTTACCGCAGACGTAATAGCGATCCTGGCGAACGAGAATAACCCAGCCACATCCATCAGCGTTGCTGAACTTATCGATGTGTTTGGTTGTTCTAGCGACCCTAAGCATCCTAAATGGACACCAAGCAGTGACACTCGTGACGGAGAAAGCTTAGACACACACATGTTGCCTTTCGCTATCGACCACAATCTGCAAGGCCATACCACCTTTTCAAGTTGGGTTGAATGT
>NZ_JBFRTU010000813.1:0-212 GCF_041474275.1 Vibrio sp. 10N.222.52.B7
CCCATGATGGTCACGGTTAATAAACCGGACTCTTCACTCAGATCATTTGAAAAAGAGAACGCCGCCAGCATTAATGTCAGGACCGCCACGTTACGCAAATAGTGCGGAACCCAATGCCCTTGCAGCATCTTGGCAATCAAATGGCCACCGATGATCCCTAAGCCTAAACCTATGACTAACGTCAGGCCCAGAGCTGACAGAACGTGTCCGGT
>NZ_JBFRTU010000814.1:0-254 GCF_041474275.1 Vibrio sp. 10N.222.52.B7
TTATTGTACGTCGTGAATACACCACATATTACATATTGACCTTTCTAAGCGGGGCAAGAAGACAGATCTTTGTCGTGTTTGCAGGCTTACTCATGGTCACCAAATTCCATTACACGATCGCAATGATGGCCGCTCTATTTATGTTATCCAGCTTGTCCGCTACTGTTGCATTACCTGTGGTGGGTCGTTTTATTGACCGAGTAGGAGAAAAGAGATCTCTACTGATTGAGTATGCGGCGTTGATGTTGGTGTTC
>NZ_JBFRTU010000815.1:0-229 GCF_041474275.1 Vibrio sp. 10N.222.52.B7
TTAGAAGCCCCACCATACCTGCTGGCATGTATTGCTCTACAAAGTATAGGTAAGCAAAATCGCCAGCTTTAGAACCTGCATCTGGGTAATGCGCCGCAAGATCAACGCCTTGTCCTGCAACAAACCAAGGTGGCATGAACCAGATGATTGGACCAAGCGTCATTAGTACACAAGCAAGTAGAGCTGCTTTACGTGCGTTATTTGAATCTTTCGCAGCAAGGTAGCGGTA
>NZ_JBFRTU010000816.1:0-248 GCF_041474275.1 Vibrio sp. 10N.222.52.B7
GACTTGGTTGGTGGGAAATATCAAGGTAATAAATGTAGTAAAGCCATTAATGATGCCTTTTCAAGTGGGGGAAATAAGGTCTGGGTTATAGGTGATTGTGTGGTTTACTCACCTGCGATTAATGTCGTTGAACCTATCCCAGGAGTTATTACGCCACGTTCATTAGTGATTCAAGACGGCATCGTTGCGAACGGCAACGCAAGCGTATTTGATGGATCTTTTTATCATCTAAATGATATGAGTATATT
>NZ_JBFRTU010000817.1:0-247 GCF_041474275.1 Vibrio sp. 10N.222.52.B7
ATCTATCCTGGTAGCAGTGACAGCTTGGTTATGGAAATGCCGGATTACGAGTTGCCGACCGTGCAAAACGTGATGCTGAAAACTTGGCAGAAGTTGAAACGTTTCGTGCTTGGTGCAGGTAAAACCATAGTAATGGTTGTGGCTATTCTTAGCTTCCTGAACTCATTAGGTATGGACGGCAGTTTTGGCAACGAAGACAGTGAAAGCTCAGTGCTATCTAAAGCGGCTCAAGTTGTGACTCCAGTGT
>NZ_JBFRTU010000818.1:0-358 GCF_041474275.1 Vibrio sp. 10N.222.52.B7
GATCTCCATTGTTCAAGACAGCGTTATCGATGCGGTTGAAGATACTCAACTTGATCTCGGCGCGGCACTCAATGGCATTTTGAGCTTTACGGGCCGTGATGATTCTCCTGACCAAGTGACGGTGATCATTGATGGTATCCTGGTCATTGATGCTACTACATCATTCCCGATTAGCCTGTCGGGAAGAAGTGATGTTGACTTTGTGAACGGGAAATATGTTTACGAGACAACGGTTGAACAGGGTACAACCGTCGATTCCTCAGGTTTGTTGTTGAACTTGCCACCAAACTACTCTGGTGACTTTAGGTTGCCAATGACCATCGTGACCAAAGATTTACAATCTGGCGATGAGAAGACC
>NZ_JBFRTU010000819.1:0-284 GCF_041474275.1 Vibrio sp. 10N.222.52.B7
GTAAGTATTCCGTGCTGCTCTATTGAGAGCACCACCAAAAGAAAATTGAGTTTGAAGTTGAAGCAGAATTAAATTTCATGGTTAAAACCTATCAACAATACAGACGAGCGACAACTGTTATTTACGCGCACCAAGAAAATAGGTCATAAGATTAATAGGTTATAGGCTTAATCTTTAACGGAACACAGCTCAATGATTCGGTCACACATGGCTTGGTTGACTGTGAAGTGGGTGTTGAGGAACGCTAGTTGGGCAAGTGCAGATTCAGCCGTACGCTCGTAACC
>NZ_JBFRTU010000820.1:0-304 GCF_041474275.1 Vibrio sp. 10N.222.52.B7
GCTACTTAACAACCAAGGTTGTTGCATCGCGGCTTGCAGGTTGACCCCTTTTGCCAAGGTGGTGACTAAGATCCCCGTTATGGCATAGCTGGTCGCCATACCCAGAACATAGGAACTGGAGAGTGCCGCCCCTTTCTTGCCTGTCATCGCTTTTTCGCCACCGATGATGCTAGCCAAAATCGGAATCATCGGCAGTACACATGGGGTCAGTGATAAACCTAATCCAAGCAAGAAGAACACAAGAAGTGCTTGTAGCTTTCCGGCTTGGGATAGGAATGAAGACAAGCCATTCGTGTCCTCACTG
>NZ_JBFRTU010000821.1:0-244 GCF_041474275.1 Vibrio sp. 10N.222.52.B7
GTTTGGCCCGGGTGAATATGCGAGCCGAGGTTCAATTCTCGACTTGTTCCCAATGGGCAGCAAAGACCCGTATCGAATCGATTTTTTCGATGACGAGATCGACACCATTCGTACTTTCGATCCTGAAAATCAGCGCTCTATCGAAGACATCTCTGAGATCCGTTTGCTGCCAGCTCACGAGTTCCCAACCTCTGAAAGTGCTATTGAAGATTTCCGCATTCGCTGGCGCCAACAGTTTGATGCG
>NZ_JBFRTU010000822.1:0-259 GCF_041474275.1 Vibrio sp. 10N.222.52.B7
GGTTTACTATCAGAATGATGATGAACATTAGTATCTTCATCAAACAGAATGTTATGGCCTTGGCGTTCAAGGTCTTCAAACTGCTCGCTCTTCACTGCCCATAGAAAGATTCCAACCGCGATACATACAAGTACGATCGCAATTGGAATGAGTATGTATAAACTTTCCATTATTTACCTTGCTCTTTTAAAAGCCTTAACGAGTTAGATACTACAATAATAGAGCTAGCAGACATGCCAACAACGGCAATGTAAGGAGC
>NZ_JBFRTU010000823.1:0-402 GCF_041474275.1 Vibrio sp. 10N.222.52.B7
CGCTAAATCTCGTTCTTTTTCACTGACTGACGCATGCAACTTCACCACTTGGATATCTGGATTCTTTGATAAGGCTTGTTCACATTGCACGATCTCTTTTTTACCCGGTAGGAAAACCAAGATATCGCCATGTGAAGCGATCAGTTGATGATTCACTTCTTCAGCAATGCGTTGCTCTAGATGTCGAATATCGGGCAATGCTCTTGACTCATTCGCCCTGTGTTCAATAGCAACTTGATAAGTTCGGCCTTCACAGCTAATTCGATTCGCATCCAAGTAATGAGCAAGACGCTCCCCTTCAATGGTTGCTGAAGTGATCACCAAGCGATGACTCTCTTTTTGTTTGAGAATCGCCACCAGCAGATCAATGTCCCAGCGCCTCTCGTGAAACTCATCCACCAC
>NZ_JBFRTU010000824.1:0-346 GCF_041474275.1 Vibrio sp. 10N.222.52.B7
AAGTGAGTTGAACCAAGGTGGATGGTCTTCCAACTAACGCAGGGTCGCCGCTACCCTCAACGATAAGTGTCTCTAGTTGATCGATGGGTGTGTACTTTTGACAGATGATCCCGGCATGGATGTGCTTGTATTCCCAGTTCGAAGCAGTGGTATCAAATACACGGCTTTCAAGTACCAACCCAATATCGCTGCGCTTGATGTCTTGCGGAAGATAACGTTCGGCGAGATCGAGAAGCTGATCCTTTAACGTATTAGGTAATCCGTTTGGGCCTTGCTCTGGTTTCAGTTGCGTTAGTGAAACGGCGTTGACTAGGTTATATGTTACGTTGTCGAGCTGAGTCTGTAG
>NZ_JBFRTU010000825.1:0-376 GCF_041474275.1 Vibrio sp. 10N.222.52.B7
ACGTTGCTTTGCGGATGGAAGTCATCGCCATCAAAGAATTGAAGCTCTAAAGCCTGTGCGATACGGCTACCAATTAGGCTTTTCCCGCATCCAGATACGCCCATCACGAGTATTTTTTTGCTTTTCATAAGGCAAGCCTTCCCTAAGCCCCAACCAAAACAGGGGCTGACAATCGAATCTAATAGTTAAACTTGTGTTGCTGTTGATAGGTTCCTGAACGTTAAACTCGCTCTGGAACCTTTGCTGTTATTGCCACCAAAGCGCGAGCTGAGGGAAGATAATAACCAGTGCCAGCACCAATACTTGAAGTGCAATGAACGGCAGTAGTGAAGAGAAAATCTCACCTAAGCTGATGTCTTTTGGTGCTACCGATTTC
>NZ_JBFRTU010000826.1:0-330 GCF_041474275.1 Vibrio sp. 10N.222.52.B7
GTGATATTGCGATTAACGATGCGGAGTGGGTGTTGTCAAAATGGGTACTCGCGACCAGTTCTGGTGCTTACCTTTCCGAGGCGCAAGAGTTTACTCACATCACTGCATCAGATAAGCACCATATTGAGACGGTTTATTTTGCTAATGCTAGACGAGAGTTAGTGATCGGCACTTTAAATGGGGCGGTGATTGTTGATCTCGCGAATCCAGATAAAGAGAACAAAATAAAAGGGTCGCACGTTCTCTCGCTTGCTGAAACTTCAGACCAATATTGGATTGGCACAGAGCATGGACTCATTAGTTATAACTTCATTACGGGTCAAATTACAC